>CAUBQU010000093.1 GCA_958438185.1 uncultured Oscillospiraceae bacterium | reverse complement strand
GCTTCTTCCAAAGCAGCACCGCCAGGATTGCGGTAAAGACAATCAAAACGCCGACAAATAGCCAGCGGCTCCCCGCCAGCATGGAAAACGACGCGCCGGTATTCCGCACATAGGTCAGATGCAGCACACCATCCAGCACCGGCACAATCCCGCCCAGGCTGATATGCACCACGACCAGATACTTCACGACCTGGTCCAGCGCGATCACGCAGACGGCAAACAGCCCCAATCCAAGATACAGCATTGCAAAAACTCCTTTTTCGTTCTCCCTTTATTATACAGAAATCCGCGCCGCTTGCAACGGGAAAATGAGCACCGATGAGCTGGGAAACATCACTTGCCTGTCACATCGGGCTATGGTATAATAAAATTTAAGAACGATCAAAGGATAAGGAAGCGTCTTTATGAAAGTATTGCTGCATATCTGCTGCGCGCCGTGCAGCTGCATGTGTATCCGCTCGCTGCGGGATGAGCAGATGGATGTCACCGGGTTTTGGTATAACCCGAATATCCATCCCTTTACAGAATACCGCGCCCGGCGCAACTGCCTGCGAGAATACGCTGGGCAGATCCGCCTGCCGCTGCTGGAGGAGGACCGATACGCCCTGCGGCCGTTTATCCGCAGCGTGGCGGAGGATATTGGAAACCGGTGCGTGAAATGCTATGAGATGCGCCTGTTCCAGGCGGCGGAGACAGCAGCGCGGGAGGGCTTTGACGCCTTTACCTCCTCCTTGTTTATCAGCCCCTATCAGAATCACGAGCTGATGCGCCAGGTCGCCCAACGGGCCGCGGCAGAATACCAGGTTGATTTTCTCTACCGGGATTTCCGGCCGCTGTTTCGTCAGGGGCAGGAGATGGCCCGGGCGTTGGGCTTTTATATGCAAAAATATTGCGGCTGCATCTTCTCGGAAGAGGAGCGCTACCGCAAACCGAAGCAGATCATTCCATAGAAAGGGGCGCCCGCCATGGAGTATCAGGAATGGAAAAAGAAAAAAGAGCGCAGCGATAACGCCTGGACGGGCATTATCATTCTCGCGTTTATATGCTTCTGGCCAGCCGGGATCGCGCTGGTCATTTTGAAGAATGCTGGAAAGCTGCCAATTCTCGGCACCGGGCAAACGCTTCAGCAATGGCGGCAGACCCTGGCGCATCTGGCGCAGCAGCAACCGGCAGCTGCGCCGCCCCCGGCCAGCCCAAAGCAGCAGGACCGGGCAAAGCGAAAGCTGAAATTCGGCGGGCCGCTGCTGGGCACCGGCATCACGCTGGCCGTGCTCGGTCTGCTGCAGATCGTCACGGCGCACCCAGCGGGGCACAGCTTCTGGGCCCTCTGGCGCGCCTTTGCTGTGGGGACGACATTCCTGGCTGGAGGCAGCGCACTGGCGATCTTGGGCGGGCTGCGAAAAAAACAATCGCGGCGGCTGCAGCAATACGTGGGGATGATTGACCCGGACTGCGGCTATCTCTCCATTTACGAACTGGCCGACCGGGTCCACCGGCCCTATAAACAGGTCTGCGAGGACCTGCAAAAGATGATCGACATGCGCACCTGGGACACGGCATGGCTGGACCTGCAGCGGGGCCGCCTGATGCTGACCCCGTACGACCCGGAGGAGGAGGACGCCCCCGCCGCAGATACCGCCCAGGACGCCGGGGCGGCAAAATCCGCCGCCGAGCAGGTACTGCAGCAGATTCGGGCGGATAACGATCTCATCGCCGACCCGGAGATCTCCCGAAAGATCGACCGCATTGAGACTCTGACGGGCAAGATCTTCGACTATCTGGAAAAGCACCCGGAACGGGCCGGGGAGCTGCAGACTTTTATGGACTATTATCTGCCCCAGACCTTGAAAACGCTGGAGACCTATGCCCGGCTGGAGGCCGAGGGGATCGAGACCGACTCCATCCGCCAGGCCAAGGCAAAGATCAGCGGCATTCTGGACAAGCTCTGCGACGGATACGAAAAGCAGCTGGATAAGCTTTTCCAGACCGACGCCATGGATATCACCGCCGATATCGCCGTTATGGAGCAAATGCTCAAAAAGGACGGCTTAACGGAAGATGAATTTGCATTTGAAATCAAAGGAAAATGAGGCAAGCAATATGCATTACGATACTGTACTCTGGGACCTGGACGGGACCCTTTTAAATACACTGACCGACCTGACCTGCAGCGTTAATTATGCCCTAGCCCAATGCGGCCTTCCGGGCGCAACGGACGCGCAGGTGCGCGCCGGAACGGGAAACGGCGTGGCAGAGCTGTTGGCCGCCTGCACACCGGGCGGGCGGGACTGCCCGAAATTTCAAGCTGTCTGTGATGCCTTCGTTGCCCATTATGACAAGCACAGCAATGATCATACCGCCCCCTACCCGGGGATCATGGACCTGCTGCAGCAGTGCCAGGCGGCAGGCATTACCATGGGGATCGTCTCCAATAAGCTGGACTGGGCAGTCAAGCAGCTGGGAGAGCTGCACTTTCCCGGGATGATGGCGGTCTGCGTCGGCGAGCGGCCGGGCATCCGGCGGAAACCGGCGCCGGATGTGATCCTGGCTGCTCTGGAGACGCTGCACGCCGACCCGGCCCGCAGCGTTTATATTGGTGACTCGGAGATCGATATTGCCACGGCGAAAAACACCGGTATCGCCGGGATCGCCGTGACCTGGGGCTTCCGTACCCGGCAGCAATTGCTGGACGCCGGGGCGACAGTCCTGGCCGATACGCCGCAGGCACTGGGGCAGCTGCTCTGATTTCATTCTTTATACAAAACATAAAACGCAGCAGGCAAGTGTATGATACACTTGCCTGCTGCGTTTTTACACAGCTGTTATCCACAACCCTGTGGGTAAAAATCAGGATGCTTCCCGCGCTGCGGCGATCTCTTCCAGCACCTGCGCGACGCCGTCCTCCTCGTTGGACGGGGCAATCCGGTCTGCCTGGGCCAGGCAACCGGGCTCCGCATTGGCCACGGCAACGCCGAGACCCGCTTCTGCCAGCATCTGGCTGTCGTTTTCCGCGTTGCCAAAGGCGGCGCATTGGGAAAGCGGCAGCTGCAGCTGCTGACTCACCCGCCGCAGGGCGGCGGCCTTGCCCGCCTGCCGGTCCGCAATTTCCAGAAGCTGGCTGCAGGAGGCTGTTAGATAGATATCCGGCACAGTCCGCTCTAAGATCTCCTGCAGCTGGCGCTTTTCTGCCTGCTCCAGGCAGACGATGGCTATGCCATCCAGCCGCGCCTGGTTCTCCTGCAAAAACGCCCGCATATCCGCCACGGGCGTTCTTGTGGCCCAGATATATTCCGGGTGGGGATTGCCCCACCGCGCCGGGTCACGGACATACCGGGCCTCGGCATAGGCTGCGCCGCTGATATACGTCTCCAGTAAGACCGGGCGCTGCGCTGTCTCCGCCAGGATCCGCGCCACAGCGGCTGGGGAGAGACACGAGCCATAGAGCCGCGCGCCATCCGGCAGATGATGGATGGCCGCGCCATTGGAGGTGATGGCATAGTGCAGCCCCGGCAGCTGCGTCATTTCCTCTGGCAGGCTGCCATAGGGCCGGCCGCTGGCGATCACGACTTCCACACCGGCCCGCTGCACCCGGGCAATGGCCCGGCGGGACCGGTCCGATAAGGTCATGTCTCTGCGCAGCAGCGTCCCATCTAAATCCAGCGCGGCCAGGCGAATGCGCGCATAGGGCGTCGCATGCTCATGCCTCTTCACCGGATTCCTCCTCCGGCGAAGGATCGACCCGCTGCACGGCGATGACCCGGTTGCCCGGCTCGACGCGCATCACGATCACGCCCTGGGTATCCCGCTTATAGACATTGACATCCGACACCGGCATTCGGATTATGACGCCGCCGTCTTCGATCATCATCAGATCGTCCGTCTCCTCGACCATTGCGACACCGGCGATTTGGCCTGTCTTGCCTGTGATGCCGTATCCTTTTACGCCCTTGCCGCCGCGCTGCTGCGGCTGGCGAGTGCCGTCCTCTGCACCCCGGAGGTAATCCTCCACCGGTGTGCGCTTGCCGTAGCCATGCTCTGTGACGGTCAAAAGCTGCTTGCCGGGCGCCGCGATCTCTGCGCCGACGAGATAATCGCCCGCGTTCAGCCGCATCCCGCGGACACCAGCTGCATCCCGGCCCATGGGGCGGATATCCGTCTCATTAAAGCAGATGGCCATACCATTATGGGAGACGAGAATGATATTTTCCTGGCCCGTCGTCTTCAAAACGGCGATGAGTTCGTCGCCCTCGTCCAGTGACAGGGCCCGAATACCGGCCTTTCTTGCCGTGTTCAAAAGCCCCAGCTTGATCCGCTTGACGGTGCCGTTCCGGGTGACCATGACGAGGTATTCCTCCGTCTCCATCTCCCGGGTCAGAAGCATTGCCGTGATTCGCTCGCCGGACTCCAGCGGCAGGACATTGACAATGGCAGTGCCCCGGGCTGTCCGGCCTGCTTCGGGGATCAGATACCCCTTGCGCCGATGGACGCGGCCCATATTGGAGAAGAAGAGGATATAATCATGCGTCGAGGCGATGAAAAGCTGCCGGACGAAATCGTCATCCTTCAGATTTTGGGCATTGACGCCCCGGCCGCCGCGCTTCTGCGCGCGATACGTATCGACTGCCATGCGCTTGATATAGCCTTGGTTAGAGAGGGTATAGCAGCAGGTCTCCTCTTCGATGAGATCCTCAATGTCGATCTCATCTTCCACGTTTTGGATCTCGGTCAGCCGCTCATCGCCAAATTTATCGCGGATGGCGATCAATTCATCCTTCAAAATGCCTTTGACCAGGTTGATATCGCCCAAAACATCGTGGAAATAGGCGATTTTCTTTTCCAGCTCTTCGTATTCCGCGGTCAGCTTTTCCCGCTCCAGGCCCTGCAGCGCTTTCAGGCGCATATCCAGAATACACTGTGCCTGCACGTCCGAAAGGCCAAAGCGCTCCATGAGCTTTTGCTTGGCGTCGTCATAGCTGCTGCGGATGATTTGAATGACTTCATCAATATGGTCCTGGGCAATGAGCAGGCCTTCGAGAATATGCGCCCGCTCCTCTGCTTTTCTCAAGTCGTATTTCGTCCGGCGGATGATCAGCTCTTCCTGGAAGGTCAGGTATTCGTCCAAAATATGGCGCAGGGAAAGAATCTTCGGCTGTGTCTGGTCCTGCACCAGGGCCAGCATATTGACAGAGAACGCCGATTGCAGCGCCGTCTGCGCATAGAGCCGGTTCAGGACGACCTGCTCATTGGCATCCTTTTTCAGCTCGATGACGATGCGCATACCGTTCCGGTCCGACTCATCCCGCAGGTCGGAGATGCCTTCCAGTCGCTTTTCTTTGACCTGGTCCGCAATGTTCTCCACCAGGTGCTTTTTGTTGACCTGGTAGGGAAGCTCCGTGATAATAATGCGGACCCGGTCCTTGCCGTATTCTTCAAATTCCGCCCGGCCTCGCAGGACGATCCGCCCACGGCCGGTGGCATAAGCCGCCCGAATGCCGCTGCGGCCCATGATAATGCCCTTGGTCGGAAAATCCGGGCCCTGAATATGCTCCATCAGGTCTGCCAAGGTGGCATCCGGGTTGTCCAGCACGCAAATGCAGGCGTTGATGACTTCCGTCAGATTGTGGGGCGGGATATTCGTCGCCATGCCGACGGCAATGCCGCTGGACCCATTGACCAGCAGATTGGGGAACCGGGAGGGCAAGACCCGGGGCTCTTTCCGGCTCTCGTCGAAGTTCGGATCCCAATTCACGGTATCTTTTTCAATATCCCGCAGCATTTCGTTGGAAAGCTTGCTTAGGCGGGCTTCGGTGTAACGATAAGCCGCCGGGGGGTCGCCGTCGATGGAGCCAAAGTTGCCGTGGCCATCGACCAACTGATAACGCATGGAGAAATTCTGCGCCAGACGCACCATGGCATCATAGACAGAGGCATCCCCGTGGGGATGGTAGCGGCCCAGTACATCGCCAACGCAGGTCGCAGATTTTTTAAAG
>CAUBQU010000092.1 GCA_958438185.1 uncultured Oscillospiraceae bacterium | reverse complement strand
GGAATTTCTGCGCTGAAAGCGCAGAAATTATGCGCGCAGCAGGGTGCAATCCCCTTCAAACGCGAGCCCAGCGTAGCGGTAAGTGAGAGTCAAAATCTCTGATTTTGCTACTCGAACTTATACAGGGGAGTCGCGTTTGAGAGCGTGTCAAAAATACTTTTTTGACACGCTCAGCAGTGGCCCCAGGCCGATGGCTTGGAGAAATTCAGAAAGCGCCGCCAGGTACGCGGGCTTGTCCACCAGATAGCTGATGCCGTGCCCCGCTTCGGGGATGACGCACAGGCGCTTGACCGGCGCGCGGCAGCGGGCGTAGAGGTCCCGGCTCATCTGGCAGGGGACGAATTTGTCCCCGCTGCCATGGAGGAGCAGCACTGGCGTCTGGCAGCGGTCCATTGCGGCCAGGGCGCTGTCTTCCTCCAGGTCGAAGCCGCCGAACAGCCGCCCGCCCAGGCGAATGAGCCAGTACAGGGGGCGGATGGGGTAGTGCATCTGCCACAGCACCTTCTCAATGATCGCCCGGGGTGACGTGTAGCCGCAGTCGGCGATGATCCCCGCAACCTGCAGCGGCAGCGACGGTCCCGCTGCCATCAGGACCGTCGCCGCGCCCATGGAGATGCCGTAGAGTAGGATCTTCGTCTCCGGGCCGTATGCTTGCAGCAGATACTGCACCCAGGCTTGGCAGTCCTCCCGCTCCCGGATGCCGAAGGTCAGGTATTTGCCCGCGCTGCGCCCGTGGGCCCGCTGGTCTGCCAGCAGGACCCGGAAGCCAGCGGCCCGGGCTTCCCGCAGGCCGCCGCAGAAATCCCGCTCGGCGGTGCTTTTGTACCCATGCAGCATCAGCATAATTGGGGCGTCCGGCGCGGCGTCGTAAAATTTTCCGTGCAGCTGCAGCCCGTCGGGGCTTTGAATCCAGACGTCCTGGTAGGGCACAGCCAGCGCGTCCTCCACCAGCTGCCGGGCTTCGTCCCGGTAGGGGGCATATTGTTTGCCCCGGGGAAAGGCAAAGGGATCGCCATCGGTGCGCTGCACTAAAAATGCCAGGCGGCAGCAGATATACGCCGCCAGCAGCACCAGACCTGCCACGCCCAGCAGCGTCAGGCCGATCCAACACCAGGCCATGTTCCATCCACTCCTTTCTACGGGCATACACGCCCAGTTTATGTGTTTTTATTTATTATACCCGAACCTGCCCCAAAAAGCAAAGCCGCCGCAGCAGAACGCTGGGGCGGCTTTGTGTGATATTTTGCGATTTAGCGCTTTAGATCGAGCGGAGCGTGACGGTGAAACGGATCGTATCCGGGGTGGGGCAGACGGCGGTGGCGTCGCCCCGGTGGGCCTGGGCGATGCTGCGGGCGATGGACAGGCCGATGCCGAACCCGCCGCCGCTGCCGCGGGCGTCATCGGCCCGGTAAAAGCGGTGAAAGAGCTGGGCGACCTGCTCCGGCGGCATGGGCTGGCAGGGGTTTGCGAAGCAAAGCTGCGCGCCGCCGCGGATCGGCCGCAGCTCCAGTGTGATCTCGCCGCCCGGGGTGGTATATTTCAGCGCATTGTCCAGAAAAATACCCACAAGCTGGCCGATGGCCCCTGCATCGCCGTGCAGACGCAGGCCGGACGGGATCGTACAGCGCAGGCTGTGGCCCGCCTGGGCGGCAGCGTCGGCGAACGGCGCGGCTGCGTCGGCGACGACCTGGCTGAGGTCGAGGTCCGTCAGTGTCAGCGGCGGCTCTTCCTCGTCCAGGCGCGAGAGGGTGACGAGGTCGTTCACCAGCGCGGCCATTTTCTCTGTCTGCAGGCGGGCTTTGTCGATCCATTTCTGCGGCCCGACCTCCATTTCCAGCACCCGGAGGCTTGTCGTGAGGACGGTCAGCGGCGTTTTGAGCTCGTGGCTGGCGTCGGTAATAAATTGCTTCTGCTGCGCCGCGCTGCGGACCACCGGGGCGATGGCCCGGCGGGAAAACAGCGTGACGAGCAGATAAACAAGAAGCAGGCAGACCAGATCTGCGGCCAGGGACCAGAGGGCGATCTTGCGCACGCTGCGCGCCTGCTGGCTGCAATCGAGGAAGATGGCCATGCACCGGCCGCCGCCGGTCTCGGCGACGTAGAATTTATAGCCGTCGGTGTAGCCAAAGCCTGTGCCGTGGTCCAGCGCCTTGGCAAGGTACGGGGCCGTGTCTGCCTCTGTGACGGCGGCGATGTGGCCGAGGTCGGCGGAGGTCAGGTCGCCGGCGCTTGTATAGCGCAGGACGAAATAGCGGGTGGAAAACGGCGTCTCGGAATTGAAGAAATCCGGCGGCGCGCCCTGGGGCGCATCCTTTCCCGGTTGGTTGGGGATCGTCCCGGCGTTGTGGTAGATCATGCGCAGTGTGTCATTGAGATCGGCATTGACCGAGATGAGATTGGCGGCGTTGACACAGAGGCTCAGCAGCAGGAGCACGGCGGCGACGGCGGCCATGGTGATGCGGATAAAGCGCCGCTGCAGCCGCCGGATCATGGCTTCTCCTCCAGCCGGTAGCCCATGGAGCGCTTGGCGCGGATGGTGACCCGGGAGCCGATGGCCTGTAGCTTTTTGCGCAGGTTGGAGATATGGACCCAGACGACGTGGATCTCCGCGTCACTGTCCCAGCCCCGGACGCGCTCCATGATCTCCTCCGCCGGGAACAGGCGGGCCGGGGCCCGGAGCAGCAGCTCCATGACCTGGAATTCCCGCCCGCTGAGACAGACGGCCTGGCGGCCGCAGGACAGCAGACCCGTGGTGCAGTCCAGGGCAAGGTCAGCGTAGGTCAGGACCGTCGGCGTATAGCCGCCGGTGCGGCGCAGCAGCGCCCTGACGCGGCTGAGCAGCTCGTCCGGCGCGAAGGGCTTGGGGAGATAATCGTCCGCCCCGGCGTCGAAGCCTTCGACCCGGTCGTCCTTCTCGCCCCGGGCGGTCAGCAGCATAATGGGGGCGGCAAAGCCCTGGGCCCGCAGCTGCCGCACGACGGCAAGGCCGCTGAGCTTGGGCATCATGACATCTAAGATTAGTGCGTCGTAGCCGCCAGACTGGGCGTAGGCGTAGGCGTCGGCGCCGTTGGAGACGGTATCGACGGTGAATTGGTTTTTCTCGAAGAAAATTTGCAGGGCTTCCGCCAGGTCGGGCTCGTCCTCCGCAATCAGAAGCTTCATGGCAATCACCTCACGCTCATTATACATGCCGGGTGGAATTTTGCAAAGAAAAACTTGACAGGGGCTTCCTAATAGTGTAAACTAATTTATATAAACGAGATTATAGAAAGGAGTGCGGAAACTTGGGGCGCAAAGTACAGATCACCCGGGGGCAGATGCTGCAGGCGGGGCTGGAGCTGATCGAGCGTGAGGGCGCGGCGGCGGTGCAGATCAAGCGCCTGGCTGCATCTCTGGGGTGCTCAACCCAGCCGATCCTCTGGCAGTTTGGCAGCATGGAAGCTTATCGGCAGGCGCTGTTTCAATACGCGGTGGAGGCCGTCCGGCAGCGGATCAAGCCAAAGGGGGCGGACGCCGTCCTGGATTTTTGGCGCATCGGCGCGACGTATGTCGACCTGGCGGTGGATACGCCCCAGCTGCTGCGCTATCTGCGGGCAGACCCGGCGGCGCTGCAGGCGGCCGGGGGCATCGGCCTGCTGTATGACCCGGCGGCCCAGGCCCGGACTGCGGACGGTGTCGCGGCGCAGCTGCAATTGCCGCGGGATGTGGCCGAGCAGCTGCTGCTGTTTTTGATCGTTTATACAGAGGGCCTGGTGTCTCTGACGCTGAACGGGCTGCTGCAGGTGGAAAAGCAGCAGGCGTATGCCATGCTGCAGAACGCGGCGGTGTGCTTTTTGGCAAAGGAGACGGCGGATCGAGAAAAGCATAAGACAGGGAAGGAAGGATAGGATGCAAGAGCAAGTGATTCAAATAACAGGGCTGCGCAAGTCCTTTGGGCAAATTGAAGCGGTGCGGGATCTGAGCATCGAAGTGCGCCGGGGCCAGCTGTTCGCGTTTTTGGGCGTCAACGGCGCGGGTAAGAGCACGACGATCGCCATGCTGTGCGGGCAGCTGATGCCGGACAGCGGTGAGGTCTTGGTCTGCGGCCAGAATATGCGCCGGGACCCCCGGGCCGCGATGCGGAAGCTGGGCGTTGTCTTCCAGGGCTCGGTATTGGACCGGGCGCTGAGCGTGCGGGAGAACCTGGCCAGCCGGGCGGCGCTCTATGGCATCCAGGGGGTCGCGTTCCGTGCGCGGCTGGCGGAGCTGGCGCAGCTTCTGGATTTTTCGGACCTGCTGAATCGGCCGGTCGGCAAGCTCTCCGGCGGGCAGCGCCGCCGGATCGACATTGCCCGGGCGCTGCTGCATCAGCCGGAGATCCTGGTCCTCGATGAGCCGACGACGGGGCTGGACCCGCAGACCCGCCGCCTGCTGTGGGATGTCATCACCCAGCTGCAGCAGCAGGCGGGGCTGACGGTCTTCTTGACGACCCATTATATGGAGGAAGCGGCGGAGGCCAGCTATGTCGTCATCTTAGACCGCGGGAAGATCGCGGCGGAGGGCTCGCCGCTGGACCTGAAAAACCGCTATACCGGCGATTTTATCACCCTATACGGCCTGACAGACCAGGAACGGGATGCCCTCGGGACACCGTACACGCCATTGCACGACGGGATCCGGGTGGCGGTGCCCAATACGGCGGCAGCCACGGCGCTTATCGTCCAGCACCCGGCGCTGTTCCGGGATTATGAGATATCCAAGGGCAAGATGGACGACGTATTCTTGGCTGTGACCGGCAAGAAGCTGACGGGAGGTGCGGCAAAATGACTGGTCTTTATGCATTGATCCGGCGAAATTGCAAGCTATTTTTTAAGGATAAGGGGATGTTCATCACCTCGCTCATCACGCCGGCCGTGCTGCTGGTGCTCTATACGACCTTCCTGGCTGGCGTCTACCGGGACGCATTCACATCCTCGCTGCCTAGCAATTTGACGCTGGATAGTAAACTCCTGGGCGGACTGGTCGGCGGGCAGTTGGTCTCCTCGCTGCTGGCGGTCAGCTGTGTCACGGTGGCGTTCTGCTCCAATATGCTGATGGTGCAGGACAAGGTCACCGGCGCGCGGCGCGATCTGCAGCTGACGCCCGTCAAGCCTGCGACGATGGCCCTGGGCTATTACTGCGCGACGCTCTGCAGCACGCTTCTGGTGTGCCTCGTTGCGGCGGGGCTCGGGCTTTTGTACCTGGGGAAGGTGGGCTGGTATCTCACCGCCGGGGATGTGGCCCTGCTCCTGGGGGATATCGTCCTGCTGGTGTTCTTTGGGACGGCGCTGTCGTCGATCATCAACCTGTTTCTGTCGACCCAGGGGCAGATCTCCGCGGTCGGGACGATTGTCAGCTCCGGCTACGGGTTTATCTGCGGGGCGTATATGCCGATCTCCAGCTTCGGCATTGGGCTGCAGCGGGTGCTGCTGTTTCTGCCCGGCACCTATGGCACGGCGCTGCTGCGCGGGCATACGATGCGGGGCGCGTTTGCTGCCTTGGAGGCCCAGGGACTGCCGGAGAGCGTGGTCCAGCAGATTGCGGACAGTGTGGACTGCAAGCTCTATTTCTTCGACCACGCGGTCAGTCAGGGCGCGATGTATCTCGTCCTGGGCAGCGCGATCGTCGTCCTGCTGGGGATCTATATCCTGCTGAACCGGCTGCGCAAGCAGCGGGGGTAAGCGGCAAAACGCGGCAGTCTGCCAATTTTGGGGCGGGCTGCCGCGTTTTTTCTGCCGGGGCAGGCTTGCAAATCGGCGTGGCATATTGTATATTGTAGGATAGGAATGCAATGACGCGAGATGGGGGGAATCTTATGGCGACGCAAACACAGCCTACCCGGCGCAAGCGCCCGCCGCATGGCGGCAATGGCCGGATGATCGCGCTGCTGGTCTCTGTGGTGCTGGTGCTGGCGGTGACGGCGATCTTGGCTTCGGAGAGCCTGCACGCGGGCCAGCCTGCTGCACCGGTAGCCAGCAAGGAGCCAGCCCAGGGAGAGCAATTTACCGTGGCCCGGGAG
>CAUBQU010000091.1 GCA_958438185.1 uncultured Oscillospiraceae bacterium | reverse complement strand
TCTACGCTGTATGGGTTCGACTTAGCCAAACGCTGCGCGTTTGGAGTCTCACCCAAGTCAGCGCTGCGCGCTGCCAGCTCCCCTTTCAGGGGAGCCAAGGGCTCGGCGCGAAGCGCCTTTCCCCCACATAAAACCCGCCCGATGGGTCTGGCATCCCAGACCCATCGGGCGGTGGTGCTATGCGTCACGCCGCGGTCGCTGCGAAAGACCGGGCGCGGGACGGGCGGAAGCTTAGTCCGCCAGGTCCATTTCGTTGGTGAACGTGTAGTACTGGCAGGGGCTGGCAGTGAAGCCGGTGACCTTGTCGGACATCACGTAGTAAATGCACTTGTGGGCAAAGACGATCCAATGGCAATCGTCGAGCATATGCTGCTGGATCTGGAAGCAGAGATCATCGCGGGTCGCCTCGTCGGAGGCGGTGTTCATCTCGTCGATCAGCTTGTCCACGTCGGCGTTGGCGTAGTGGCCGGAGTTGGCGTTGGCCGTGGAGGCGACCATGGTGTTCATCCAGTAGTAGGGGTTGCCGATCATGGCCATGCCGTAGGTGATGAGGATCATGTCGAAGTCGTCCGCCGTCTCGTAGCTGCGGGTGTCGTACGTTGCCTCGACGGTGATCTCGATGCCGACCTCCTTCAGCTGCGCCGCCAGCAGATCGCCGACAGCCAGCAGGGAGGGATCGTTGTACGCGACGACCTTGAAGGAGAGCTTGTTGCCGTCCTTTTCCAGGATGCCGTCGTTGTCAGAGTCGGCGTACCCGGCGTCGGCCAGGACCTGCTTCGCGCCCTCCGGATCGAAGGCGTCGACGGTCAGGTCGAGCTTCTCCGTGCCGCCGTAGGAGAGGAAGTCGGGGAAGATGCCGTAGCTGGGCACGGCCATATCCTGGTAGATGTCCTTGGCGATGGTGTCGCGGTCCAGGCACATGGAGATCGCCGTGCGGACGGCCACATCATTGACGCCCGCGTGGTTCTCGTTGAACCAGATCTGCTCGCCCCGGGGGACCAGGGCGCTGGAGACGGTGTAGCCGTCGGTCTCTTCAAAGTACTTGATGTCGGACAGGGGCACGCCCTGGGCGAAGTCGACATCGCCGGATTCCAGCGCGGACGTCGCGTCGTCGCACATCAGCAGCTCGATCTTGTCCAGCTTCGCCGCGCCGCCCCAGTAGTCGTCAAAGCGCACCAGCGTGCGGGAGACATCGGGGACGGTCTCGTCGGATAGAAAGGGGCCGGTGTAAGAGGAGTCGGTGCCGAAGTCGCAGCCGTCCTCAAAGTCGTAGATCATAAACATCGTGTCGCACAGGATGCTCATCAGGCCCGGCGTCGGCTGGGCGGTGACCAGCTCCAGCGTCGTGTCGTCGATGGCCGTCATGGACGTGACTGTCAGGGATTCCGACGCCAGGTCGAAGTCCGCCAGGGTCCGCTCCAGGCAATGCTTGACGCGCTCAGCCGTCATGGTGTTGCCGTTGTGGTACTTGACGTCGTCCCGCAGGGTGATCTCCCAGGTCAGGTCATCCTTCTGGGTCAGGCCGGTGGCCAGCCAGGGCTGTGGGGTCAGGGTGTCGTCCAGATGGAACAGGCACTCGCCAATGCCCATGGACGCGATGCCGAAGTAGTTGTAGGTCGTGTTGTCGGCGACGTCCAGGTTCGCGTTGATGCGCGAAGCGTTGGACGCGACCCGCAGGACCTTCTCGCTGCTGGTGGAAGCCGCGTCGTCCGGGGCCTCGGAGCCGGAACCGGCGGCGTCCTTGCTGCCGCAGGCTGCCATGCTCAGGACCATCGCCGCTGCGCACAGGCCGCTGAGCAGTCTCGTGATCTTTTTGTTCATGCTGTTTCCTCCGTTTTCTTGTGCTTGTCGCCGCCCCGCTTCCGCGATGCCGGACGGCCTTCGTTTTGGGCGATGCGCCGATCCGCTCGATCTCGCAGCGCGTCGCCGAACAAATTACATATCAGGACAAGCAAAACCAGGCTGACGCTGCAATACAGCAGCAGCTGCGGCGCGCGCCGGAGAAGCTTTTGCGCTTCCGCCAGCATAACGCCCCATTCGCAGGTAGGGCGCTGGGCGCCGAGGCCCAGAAATGAAAGTCCGGACATACTGATGATAACGCTGCCCGTCTGCCCCATGGCGTTGACCAGGATCTGGGGCAGGATATTGGGCAGAATGTGCCGCGTGAGCAGCTGCCACCGGGTGCAGCCCGCCATCTGGGCACTTTTTAAGTAGGGCTCCTCTAAAATGGAGAGGGTCAGGCTCCGGGCCAGCCGGGCAGGGGAGGCCCAGTAGACCGCCGCCAGCGCCAGGCACGCGTTGCGCCAGCTGCTCCCGGCAAAGCCGGTGATGACGACGGCCAGCAAAAAGCTGGGAAACGCCTGAAACACTGTGATGAGCCACCGCACCGCCCCGTCCAATGGGCCGCCGAGATAGCCCCCCAGCGTCCCCAGCGCCGTCCCCAGGACAGCGGCGAGGGCCACGACGCAGAACGCCGCCGCCAGGGAAGGCCGCAGCCCCATGAGCAGCCTGCTGGCGATATCCCGCCCCAGCTCATCCGTCCCAAGCAAATGGGCCCGGCTGGGCGGGGCAAGCAAGTTGCCCGTCTGGGTCGCGTACGGGTCATAGGGCGCGATGGCCGGGGCCAGCAGGGCAAGCAGGCACAAAAGGCCCAGCAGCCCGCCAAACAGCAGCAGCTGCCCGCGCCCCCGGCCACTGCGCCCCGGCCGCAGCCGGGGAGGCGATTTTTCGACAAATTTCATCCCAGCCGCCTCCTTTCCAGCCGCGGGTCAAAGACCCGGTTCAGCCGGTCGCAGCTGAAATTGATGAGATAGTAAATGACCGCGATCCAGAGGATAAACCCCTGCAGCAGCGGAAAATCCCGCGCCTGGATGGCCGAGAGCACCAGCCGCCCCAGCCCCGAGAGGGAGAAGATATTTTCAATGACGACAGCCCCCGCCAGCATACTGCCCAGGCAGGTCCCCAGGCTTGCAATAATCGGCAGCAGCGCGGATTTCAAAACATACCGCTCCATCCGCGCCGGGCGAATGCCCCGGGCCCGCAGGGCCGTCAGATAGCCCGCCCCCCGGGTCTCCAGCGCGGCGGTCCGCACCTGGCGGATCATCCACGCCGCCGTCCCCAGGGTCAGGACAGTCACCGGCAGGATATACCCCCGGGCGCTGCCGTTGCCGATGGCCGGGAGCCACTTGAGCTTAACGGCCAGGCCATACAGCAGCCCCAGCCCCAGGACGAAATTCGGCGTCGCCCCGCAGACGTAGGTAAAAAATCGCAGGAGCCGGTCCAGCCAGCTGTCGCGCCGCCGGGCGCACAGCAGCCCCAGGGGCAGGGAGAGGAGGACCGTCAACCCAAAGGCCACCGCCGTCAGCGTGACGGTCCGGCCCATGGCTGGCAGCAGCGTCTGCAAAACAGGCCGCCCCGTCGAGTACGCCGTGCCGAAATCGCCGTGCAGAATGCCGCCCAGCCAGGCAAAATACCGCGTCAGGAACGGCTGATCCAGCCCCATATCCTGCCGCAGCGCCTCCACCGCCTCCGGCGAGGGGAGGACCCCAGAGGCCCGCAGCATGATATCCGCCGGGTCCCCCGGCGCCAGCTCAATGAGGGCAAAGGATAAAAACGAGATCGAAAGGACGACAAGCAGCACCCCCGCGATCCCGCGCAGGATCGTTTTTGCATGGGAATTTTTTTGATTTTGAAGATTTGGAATCTGATTTTGATTCTGCATCTGATTTTTTATTTTCTTCATCGGCAGAACCCCCTTGCCGCGTCGACAAGCTGCCGCGTGTACGCGTCCCGGGGCGCGTCCAGCAGCTGGGCCACCGGCCCTTCCTCGACAACGCGCCCACCCTGCATGACGATGGCCCGGGGGCAAAGCCGCTGCACCGCCGCCAGATCATGGCTGATAAACAGCAGCGACGGCCCGCCGTCCCGGCAGAGCGCATCCAGCAGGTCCAAAATTTGCCCGCCGACGGAGACATCCAGCGCCGACGTCACCTCGTCGCAGAGGAGCAGTGATGGCGATGCCAGCAGCGCCCGGGCGATGGCCGCCCGCTGGCACTGCCCGCCGGAAACCTCGTGGGGATAGCGCGCCAGCAGCGCCGGGTCCAGCCCGACTTGCGCCAGCAGCGCCGCGATTTTTTCATCCGCCGCCGCCCGGGGCGCGCCCCAGTTAATGGCCGCCTCCCGCAGCCCCGCCCGCAGCGTCTGCCGCGGGTCAAAGGATGATTGGGGATTTTGAAAAATTAACTGTATTTTTTGATAGATCGTCCGCCTGTCGCGGTAGCGCCGGGGCCGCAGGGGGACGCCGTCCAGCAGAATTTTGCCGCCGCTGGGCGTCTCCAGCTGGGCAATCATCCGGGCCAGGGTCGATTTCCCGCTGCCCGATTCGCCGACGATCCCCAGCCGCGCCCCCGGCACCAGCGTAAAGGAGAGGGGCTGCACCGCCTGCAGCGGCCCGCCGGGCAGGGCATAGGTCTTGCAAAGGTTCCGCACTTCCAGCTGCGTCATGTCGCACCTCCTCGCGCCAGGCGCATGGACGCCGCCAGCAGCGCCCGGGTCGCCGGATGCTGCGGCGCGTGGAAGACGGTCTCGACCTGCCCAAATTCGACGATTTTCCCCCCGTCCATCACGGCGACCTCGTCGGCAAAGCCGTAGAGGCTCGCGATCTGATGCGTCGCGACGAGGAGCCCCGTCCCCAGCTCCGCCCGGACCTGCCGCAGCATCGCCAGGACCCGCTGCCCGCTGACGACATCCAGCGCCGCCGTCGGCTCGTCGGCCAGCAGGATGCCCGGCTCCGGCAGCATCGCCAGGGCCAGGCTGACCCGCTGCTTCATCCCGCCGGACAGGGCATGGGGGTAGCTTTTCAAAATGCGTTCGGTGTCGTCCAGCCCCAGGCGGGAGAACAATGCTGCAATCTTGCGCCGCGCCTCGGCTTTGGGGCATTTGCCCGCCGCCCGCAGGGCGTCCAGCGCGTGGGTCTCGATGCGCATGACCGGGCAGAACGTCGCCTCCGGGTCCTGGAAGACCATGCCGATCTGGCTGCCCCGCAGCCCCTGCAGCGTCCGCTCGGACGCGTGCAGCAGGTCGGTGCCGTGAAGTAAAATCTGCCCCGTGGCCGCCGCGTCCCCGCTGAGCAGGCCGCAGCAGGCGCGCAGCAGCGTCGATTTTCCGCAGCCAGATTCGCCCACCAGGCCGACGATCCGCCCCGGCGGGATCTTCAGCGTCACATCAGAAAGGACCGGCGCGCCGTCATACCGGACGGAGACGCCTTGGATAGAAAGCCCCGTCATGCGTCGCTTGCGCGGACGGCCCGGTAGAATTCCTCTTCGATGCAGCCGTTCTCTCCGGTCCGCTCGGCGGGCTTCAGGTCATATTTTGCGTAGAGCTCCAAAAACAGCTCCTTGACGGCCCGGTAATAGTCCAGCCCCGGGGGCGTCATGCTGCCGTTGACCGTCAGCCCCGCCGGCTGCCAGACGGAGACGGTCGGGGTGATGCCCCGCTCCGCCAGCCACTGCGCGCCCTCAACCATGGATTCCACCGGCTCCAGGCCAACGACGAAGTTGCAGAAGCAGTGGTGCGGCCCGTATTTTTCGACAATATGCTGCAGCACGTCCAGGTGCCGCTGCCGCGTCGTGTATTTCATCTTCCCCGGGGTGATGATCTTGGCCAGCTTCTCGTCCCAGACCTCGACACTGCAGGCGATCTGGTCGACGCCGTTTTCAATATATTCATCCACCAGCGCAAAATCCCGCGGCGGGGTGATGTAAAAGACGATGTCCCCCGGAATCTTCTCCCGCCCCAGGTTTTCGTGAATCGCCTGGAGGTAGTACTGGAAGTGCTTGTGCTCCGTCTTGCCCTCAAACGTCGAGCCGCCGGTGATCTGCACATGCTGGCTCCCGACGGATTCGACGGCGTAGCGGATGATCTCCGTCATCTGCCGCCCCGTGATGGGCGGGTCAAAGGGCTGCTTGTTCTTAACCCGGGCGCTGGTCTCGTTGCCGCAGTGGCAGAACTGGCAGGGCATCCCTGCCTTGGCAAATTCGCAGGGCCAGAGATAGCCGAAGGTCAGCCAGTCCGTCCCCTGCAGCACCGCGCTGGGA
>CAUBQU010000090.1 GCA_958438185.1 uncultured Oscillospiraceae bacterium | reverse complement strand
GCGGCGGTGGGGCTTATTGGCAGGGGCATCGCCCTCTGCGGCAGGCGCGGGCTTGCGCTGCGGCTGGCTGTCCTGCCGGGGGGCGGACTGCTTGCCGCCGGACGCCCGGGGCTCCTTGGCCTGCGGCTTGGGGGCGGCACCATCCTTGGACTGCCCGCTGCGCTTGCCGCGGCTGCGGCTGCGGCGTTTTTTCGGCTCGGACGGTTTTTCTGTCGGCTCGTCCGGCAGCGCCGTTTTGATGACGACGTCCTCCAGAACGGGGAAGGGCTCCTCCTCGTCCAGCTTGCGACGCTTTACACCGCTGCCAGAGATGGGGGCGAGGTCGTCCGGGATCGGCGGGTCGTTTTTCCGGGCCTTACCGTTGCGCAGGATGCAGATCTCGTCGTTTTTATAGCAGCCGATGGTATCGGGCTGCTTTTCCATGGAAACCTTGACGCTCTGACGCAGCAGATTGACCTCTTTGACTGTACCGCGCCCGTCGGGGGTGTCGACAAAGGATTCCTGCTTGGGGCTGTGCTTGATGAGGTCCTCATAGGCGTCCTGCTCATATTTCAGGCAGCACATCAGCCGCCCGCAGGTGCCGGAGATTTTTGTGGGGTTCAGGCTGAGGTTCTGCACCTTCGCCATTTTGATGGAGACGGGCTGGAAGTCCGCCAAAAATTCGCTGCAGCAGAAGGGACGGCCGCAAATGCCAAGCCCGCCGACCATCTTTGCCTTGTCCCGCACGCCGATCTGACGCAGCTCGATGCGGGTCCGAAAGGTCGAGGCCAGGGTCTTGACCAGCTCGCGGAAGTCGACACGCCCGTCCGCCGTGAAGAAAAAGAGAATCTTGCTGCCGTCGAAGGCGCACTCCGCCGAGACCAGCTGCATCTCCAGCCCATGCTCGGCGATCTTCTTCTGGCAGACCGCGAAGGCGCGCTTTTCCTTCTCACGGCTCTCCTGCATCATTTTTTCATCCGCCGCGGTGGCGATGCGCAGCACCGGACGCAGCGGCGGGACGATATCCCGTTTGGACACCGCATGGACGCCGGAGGCGCAGCTGCCGTATTCCAGCCCCCGGGCGGTGCTGATGATGACGTGCTGCCCGCTTTGCAGCGGCAAATCGCCCGGGTCAAAGAAATAGACCTTTCCGCCGGAGCGGAAATGAATGTCGACTACGTTCACAGTCGCGGGCGGGGCGGGCGGTTCGGGCATCGGCGGCAGCGTCAGCTCTTCCCGCGCGGCTTCCGCCGTGGAGAGGGTGGTGTTTTGTTCGTCCATAGTAACTCCTGTCTCGTTTTAAAACGGAATGTGTATCAAAGCAGTGTGGCGGCCAGCATCCCGCACAGGTGACCGACACCCACATTGGCCTGGCAGGCCTCCGCCGCCTTGCCCAGCTGGGCGATGGCCTGGGAGAGTTCAGCCATGGTCCGCCGCCGGGCAATCTCGCGGCTCTGGGCCAGCGGCGTGTCCACGCCGTTCTGCGCTTGCAGCGCCTGGACCAGTAGGCCCCGCCATTGCAGCAGCAGCTGGTAAAAATCGTCCCGCTGGGTCTTTTCCAGCTTGACCAGCAGCTCCAGTAGCTGCAGCCGGTCGCCTTGGGCGAATGCTTCGGCAAACGTCAGCGTTTGGGGCGGGAGTGCGGCCTGGTCTTCCAGCAGGGCCTGCGCCTGGCCAAGGAATCCGCCGCTGCGGCGGCAGGCGGCTTGCAGGTCCGCCGGGGGGCAGCCTGGGTATCGTGCCTGCAGGGCCTGCAGCAGCAGCGCTTCCGGCAGCGGCGCCAGTTTCAGCTCCACACAGCGGGAGCGGATCGTCGGCAGCAGCCGGTCGGCATTCTCGCACAGCAACAGGAAGGTGACCGCCTCCGGCGGCTCTTCCAGGACTTTAAGCAGCGCGTTTTGCCCGGGCAGGCCGAGATCCTGGGCGCGGGGCAGCAGGTAGATCTTGCGCCGCCCCTCGTTGGGGCGGATATACGCGTCGCTGCAGACCTGGCGGATTAAATCCACCGGGATGGTCTTGCGACTGGTGTCGTCCACAACGGCAATATCCGGGTGAATGCCCTGCAGCACCTTGCGGCACTGGCTGCAGCACCCGCAGGGGCGCTGGTCGGCGGTGCACTCCATGGCAGCCATAAGGAGCTGCGCCAGCGTATGCTTCCCGCTGCCCTTTGGCCCGCTGAGCAGGTAGCAGTGGGTCAGACGCTGGGCGTCGATCGCCGCGGAAAGCCGCGCTTTCAGCGTGTCGTTCCCCAGAAATTGCCCGAAGTCCATCTGCTGCCCTCCTCGCCGGAATATTTGCTCGTGTTATCCTATTATTATACAGTGAATTCTTCGGTTTTTCCAGAAAAATTTTTGAAAAACCGTCCTTTGGCAGAAAAATACCCCGGGCAGCGGCGGGAAAGCCCCGCGTCCGCCCAGGGGTTGGCGCAAAATATGGCCGCTGCGGCCTGTGACACACTTGCGGAAAGTGTTCCGGAAAGCCGTTACATCAGGCGTCCAGCATGGCCAGGACCTGCTCCTTGGGCCGCGCACCCATGGCGGAGGCGACGACCTTGCCGCCGCGCAGGACCAGGAAGGTCGGAATGCTGAGGATCTGGAACCGGGACGCCAGGTCGCGCTCTTCGTCCACATTGACCTTTCCGACTTTGATGTCCTCGCGCTCTTCGGCGATCTCGTGAATGACCGGCATCATCATCTGGCAGGGGCCGCACCAGGTCGCCCAAAAGTCCAGGAGGACCGGCTTGTCGCTGTGCAGGACCTCTGCGTCAAAGTTTTCTTTTGTAATGGTAAGGATCTCCATTGTCTGCATCTCCTTGCTCTGTAAGAGGATCCGCGCAGGTGCGCGGGTGGGGCATGTTTGTCCCGGTATTTATAGTATAACACATTTTTTACAAAAATGCGCGGCTTTTCCGCATTTTTTGCAAGGCGGTTGTAAATCCAGCGCGGGCACGGTAAAATAGGGGCAGAATGAAATGCGGGGAGGCGCGGGACATGGAAGGATCAGTGCGGCAATATATTGCGGAACATCAGCAGGAATTACTGGAGCTGACGCTGCAGCTCTGCCAGCTCCCAGCGCCGACGGGGCAGGAGGACGCCCGCGCTGCCTTTTGCAGAGACTGGCTGCTGCGCAGCGGCGCGCAGGATGTGACGATTGACGTGGCGAAGAACGTCGTCTGCACCATCGGCGTGACGCCGGGGCGGCCGGTGGTCGTTTTTTTGGCGCATCTGGACACCGTCTTTCCGGATACCGCGCCGTTTACGCCCCGGGCCGAGGGGGCGCGCCTGTATTGCCCCGGGGCCTTTGACGATACGGCCAATGTGGCGGCGCTGCTGATGGCGGCGCGCTATGTCCTGCGCAGCGGGCGGCAGCCGCGCTGCGGCGTTGTCTTTGCTGCCAATACCTGCGAGGAGGGCCTGGGAAATCTCAAGGGCAGCCGGGCGCTACTGGACGCCCTGGGGGAGGATGTCTGCCAGGTCGTCTCGTTCGACCTGGGGCTGGACACGGTCTTTACCGGTGCGGTGGGCTCGGCCCGGTATCGCATCTGCCTGGAGACGGCTGGGGGGCACTCGTATTTAGATTTTGGCAAGCCCAATGCCATCGCCCAAATGGCGGAACTGGTCTGCGTGCTGTACCGCCAGCCCGTTGCACCGGGGGCGACGTTTAATGTGGGGCAAATCAGCGGCGGGACCTCCGTCAATACCATTGCCCAGCGGGCAGAGCTGCTGTATGAGTACCGGGCGGAGACGGCGGCTGCCATGGCGGCGATGGAGGAAAATCTGCGGCGTATCGCCGCGCCCTTCGCGCCGGAGATCACGCTCCTGGGCCGCAGGCCGGGGACGGGGTCGTGCCGGGATCCGGAACGGCAGGCAGCATTGGTGGACGATATTTGCGCCGCCGTCACAGCGGAGACGGGGCGCGCGCCCCGCAGGATCATCGGTTCGACGGATTGCAATATTCCGTTTTCCCGGGGAATTCCCGCTGCCTGTGTGGGGCTTGTGAACGGGAGCGGGGCGCATACGCGGCAGGAGTATATTCTGCCAGAGAGCCTGGCCCAGGGCTTGGGTGTGGCGCTGCGGCTGATCTGCCCGCTGTTTGATCTGCCGGTATAAACGCAGCCGCGGGCGGCATCCTTCTTTGGATGCCGCCCGCGGTTTTCCTTTTTATTTCCAGTAGTGCCGGTGCGGGGCCAGCGCTTCGTCCCGCAGGGCGGGGATCGGGCCTTGGATGACGATGTCTTTTTGGCCGTTGGCCAGTATCGTGCGGCAGTCGCTGCGGAACGTGGGGTTATCCTCGTGGTCGCCGGTCAGTTCCAGCAGGTCCTGCTCTGTTGCGGCGAAGACGATGCGGCCGACATTGCCCCAGTAGACGGCGCCGCAGCACATGCAGCAGGGTTCGATGCTGGTATAGAGGGTGCAGTCCCAGAGCTTGGCGCGGTCAAATTCATGGGAGGCGCGCTGCATCAGCGTCGTCTCGGCGTGGCCGGTGCAGACGCGGCCGGTGACTTCGATATTGCCCTGTTCCATGAGAATGTTGCCTTCCAGGTCGACGAGAAGGCAGCCGAAGGGGTGGTTCCCGGCAGCTTGGGCTTCCTCGGCCACGGCCATGGCCCGGCGGAGGAATTTGGCGTCCATCTCCGGGGTGAAGTGGGCAAAACGGGGGTCGCTTGCTTTGATCATCGTTGGCTCCTTTCTGACGGTGGGTGCGTGCTTGCTTCTATGCCCAGAATACCACAGCCAGCCGAGGGCAGACAAGGGGAAATGGGAAATTCGTAGCTTCTGCCGACAGTCGCACCTGAAAACTGTGCAAGAAAACCAAAAGCATATAGCAACAAGGCTGGCGCATTTTTATGCGCCAGCCTTGAAAAAGCTTATAGAATCAAGCATTCTTTTCCAGCACCAGGGTGAATTCATCGCCGTGGGCTTCTTTTTTTACGCTGTAGCCGTGGTTCGAGGCAAAGCGCGTGACATTTTCCACCGCGCAGCCGTCGTCCACCAGGACCTCCAGAGAAGCGGGCTGGGAAGCCTTGATCTCATTTTGGACCATCAGCACCGGCATGGGGCACAGCTGGCCTCTTGCGTCGACCTGTTTCATTCTTTTGCCCTCCTTGTGCAGACCAGAGATACGAGCAATGCAACAACGAACCCGATGATCACAGCGACCTTGCCGTTGGCGGTGGGGCCGTCGGCAGAGGAAGCCAGGCCAAAGTTATGGCAGAAGGCAGCACCGGCCAGCATACCGAGAACGGCCATGGCAGCGTCGGAATTGCCTTCGCCGCTGAGGACCAGCTGACGCAGTGGGCAGCCGCCCAGCAGAACGGAGAGCCAGCCGACCAGGGCCATGCCCAGGAAATTCCAGACACCGTCCGTATGGGCGATGGGCTGGCCTTCGAAGCCAAGGTTGAATTTGCCCAGGATCAGATTGCCGATGATGACGGCGATCAGGATGGCCAGGAAGCCGGAGATCAGGCCGAAGTCACGGAACATGACACTGTTGCGGATGCCGCCGACCATGCACATACGGCTTCTCTGGCAAAGAATACCAACGATCACGCCGATGGCCAGGGCGACGCCGATGGCGGCGTGCATACTGCCGGGGCCCTCTTCGGAGGACTTGAAGGCTGTCTTAAAGAGCAGATAAACGACATAGAGCCCGACCAGGACCAGCGGGAACGCGGCGCCTTCTACCTTCATCTGGCGATAGGAGCGCTGCAGGCTGAAGCCCTTCTTCAGGAACACAATGCCGACCAGGATGCCGGCGATAAAGCCGACGAGACCGACCAGCGCGTTCAGGTCGCCGCCGCCCAGGCGGATGACCATACGCAGCGGGCAGCCCAGGAACATCAACGCCCCGATCATGACGAAGGCGCCCAGGACGAACCGCAGAACCGGGGAGGAGCCGCCGTGGCCCTTAAACTCCTTGGCAGCGATGGCCGCGATCAGCGCGCCCAAGACGATGCCGACGATCTCTGGACGGAAATACTGGACGACCGGGGCGCTGTGCAGGCCGAGAGCGCCGGAGGTATCCCGCAGGAAACAGGCGATACAGAAGCCCATGTTGCCCGGATTGCCCAGTGCCGTCAGCGTCACGGCGGCAGCGCCGATGACCAGGCCGGAGAGCAC
>CAUBQU010000089.1 GCA_958438185.1 uncultured Oscillospiraceae bacterium | reverse complement strand
CTCTCTATCATATGCGATTTGCCCCGGGAAAACAAGATAAATTTTCACAGAATCGTTTTTTTAGTAGAATTTAGCGCCGGATTCGTGTATAATACAGTAGTAGGCGAAACGAGATGCAAGGGCCGGGCATTTTGTTTCGTGATTGTTTTCCCCTGCTGCCGCATGCCCGCTGGCAGCAATGCGAAAGGAGGCCAGTACGATGCAGGTAAACCTTACGACGAAAGAATTCCGGCGGCTGCTGGACCTGGTCTATATTGGCAACTGGGTCCTCAATTCCATCCGCGGCTCGGACCGCTTCTCGGATTACGATCAGGTCGAAAGCAAGCTGTTCGGCCTGTGCCGCGGCACCCCTTTGGATGAGCTGGCCGAGGTCTGGGACGGCAATGTGGTCCCCAGCCGCGCATTCAACGACGGCGGCATTCAGGAGGCCATTGTAAATTATGAGGACGCTGTCTTCTTCGACGTGCTGGCCGAAGAGCTGGCGCGCCGGGATATGGGCTACCCCCAGATCACCCGCGAGAATTACGACGACCTGGTCGGCCGGATGGAGGACTATCTGGAAGAGTTCGAAGCCCACGGCACAGATAACATCGTCGTCGAAGCCATTGACGCATCCTAAGCACCCTGAGAAACAGCGCCCCGCTCCTGGCAGGGCGCTCTTTTTTTGAAAAAATGCAAAAAAATCACGGCGCGGGGCTTGACTTCATGTGCCCTTTCGGTTGTAAAAGAATCGTCAGAATACGGCGGCGCTGCCGCCGCAGCAAATACAATGCAGGAGGTTTTCAACATGGCTGTAAAACAGACGGCTGGCCGCGACCAGCTGGGCGCTTTCGCGCCGAAATTTGCGGAGCTGAACGATGACGTGCTCTTTGGCGAGGTCTGGAGCCGGGAGGCGCAGCTCAGCCTGCGCGACCGCTCTCTGGTGACCGTCGTCGCACTGATGGCCCAGGGGCTGACGGATGAATCCTTCCGCTACCACCTGCTGAGCGCGAAAAAGAACGGCATCACGAAAGAGGAGATCGCCGAGGCCATCACCCACGCCGCCTTCTACTGCGGCTGGCCAAAGGCCTGGGCCGTCTTCCGGATGGCCAAAGAGGTCTGGTCTGGCGATGAGATTTGAGCGTGTCAAAAAAGTATTTTGGACACGCTCAAACGACCGGTGCATGGGCTCCATGCACCGGTCGTTTTTTGTTTCAAAAATAGAAAGCTCAGAGCTTTGCGACATCTGCGTCTGTCAGGACGGGAATGCCGGCGTCCCGCAGGACCTGCTCTGCCTGGGCGTTATCCTGCACCCGGAACACGACATAGGCATGGCCTTTGTCAGCCGCAGTGAAGGCGTAGAGATATTCCATATTGATTTCCTTGGCCGCCAGGACCTCCAGGACCCGGGCCAGGCCGCCCGGCTCGTCCGTCAGGGCGACGGCGATGACATCCGTCACCTTCGCGATGGCCTCCGTCTCCCGCAGGAGTGCGGCAGCCCGCTCGGTGTCGTTCACGATCAGGCGCAGGATGCCGAAATCCTGCGTATCGGCGATGGACATCGCCCGCAAATCGATCCCCTGCTTGGCCAGGAACGTCGTGATATCGGAGAGGGCGCCTTTTTTATTGTCTACAAAGACAGACAGCTGTTTGATTGCCATAAGTACTTCCTCCTTCGTTCTGCCGGAACGGCTCAGTCGTGCAGCTTGCGCTTATCGATAACGCGCACTGCCTTGCCTTCGCTGCGGGTGATGGATTTCGGTGCCACCAGGTGGACCTTCGGGCCGATGCCCAGCATGGCGCGGATGGCAGCCTCCAGGGCCTTCTCCCGGGCGGCGTGGGCCTTGACGGTATCGTCAAACTGCTCGGGGGCCATCTCGACGTTGATATCCAGGGTGTCCGAGTTGTTGACCCGGTCTACCAGGATCTGATAGTTGGAGCTGTAGCCCTCCTTGAGGAGGACCGTCTCGATCTGGGACGGGAAGACGTTGACGCCACGGATGATCATCATATCGTCGCTGCGACCCATGGGCTTGTGCATCCGGACATGGGTCCGGCCGCAGGCGCACTTTTCCCGGGTCAGCATGCAGATGTCCCGCGTGCGGTAGCGGATGACGGGGAAGGCTTCTTTGTCCAGGCTTGTGAAGACCAGCTCGCCCTTGCTGCCCTCGGGCAGGACCTCGCCGGTGTCCGGGTTGATGATCTCGGCAATGAAATGGTCCTCATTGATATGCATCCCCGCCTGGGCCTCGCACTCAAAGGCGACGCCGGGGCCGCAGATCTCGGTCAGCCCGTAAATATCATAGGCCTTAATGCCCAGGGACTTCTGGATATCCTGGCGCATCTCCTCCGTCCAGGGCTCTGCGCCGAAAATGCCGGCCTTGAGGTAGTTATCCTCCGGCTTATAGCCCTTTTCCTTCAGCGTCTCGCCAATGTAGGCAGCGTAGGACGGGGTGCAGCAGAGGATCGTCGACTTGAGGTCCATCATAAACTGGATCTGCCGGTCCGTGCTGCCGGAGGACATCGGCAGGGTCAGGCAGCCAACCTTGTGGGAGCCGCCGTTGAGCCCGGCGCCGCCGGTGAACAGGCCGTAGCCATAGGAGACATGGACCACGTCCTCCTTCGAGCCGCCTGCGGCGACAATGGCGCGGGCGCAGCACTCATCCCACATATCAATATCATTCTGGGTATAATACGCAATGACGCGCTTGCCCGTTGTGCCGGAGGTGGACTGGATGCGCACGCAGTCAGACAGGGGCTTGGCCAGCATACCATAGGGGTACGTCTCCCGCAGGTCTGCCTTGGAGAGGAACGGCAGCTTATGCAGATCCTCCACGCCGTGGATATCCTCCGGCTTGACCCCGGCTTTGTCCATCAGGTCCCGGTAGTAGGGCACGTCGGCATAGACATGCTGCACCGCCTTGACCAGCTTTTCCGATTGCAGCGCCCGAAGCTGTTCTTCCGGCATTGTTTCGATCTCAGGTTGATAATAATGTTTTTCGCTCATAGGATTACCTCTTTATATCGTTCTATCTTTACGCTTCCTCCAACGCCTGCTTTGCAGGAACGACTGTCTTTTTATTATAGCACGTAAACATGGTTTCTGCATCCTTTGGGCAGGATTTTTGTGTCAGCAAACTGACGATAGGTACCAGGATCAGACCGCCGATCATGGCAAATACGCCGGAATACAGGGAATTGGCAAAGACAAAGCCCAGGAAACCGCCGGAAATGCTAATCCAGCCGACGGATTTGCACAGTTGCACGATCATCAGCCCCGCGCCGAAGACGAAGCACGCGGCGACAGACGCCCGGGTCGTCTTTTTCCAGTACAGGCCATAGAGGAACGGCGCCAGGAAGGCCCCGGCCAGCGCGCCCCAGGAGACGCCCATCATCTGCGCGATAAAGACGACGTCCGACCAGATCGTATCCTTCAAGATCGCGATCACCGCGGACAGGGCGATGAAGAACACCACAAGCAGCCGCATAACCAGAATCTTCCGCTTCTCGCTCATGTCGCCCTTCCGCAGGGGCGCGACGACGTCCAGCGTCAGCGTCGAGGAGGAGGTCAGCACCAGCGACGACAGGGTGGACATGGAGGCCGCCAGCACCAGCACGATGACCACGGCAATGATGACCGGGGAGAGGGTGCTGAGCATCGTCGGGATAATGGCGTCAAAGCCCTTGGCCGTGACCTCATCCTGCGTCATAAACAGCCGCCCGAAGCCGCCCAGGAAGTAGCAGCCGCCTGCCACGATAATGGCAAAGAACGTGGAAATGATCGTACCCTTTTTAATGGCGTTCTCATTTTTAATGGCATAGAATTTGCCGACCATTTGGGGCAGGCCCCAGGTGCCAAGGCTTGTCAGCATCACGACGAAGAACAAGAATACCGGATTCGGCCCCAGGAAGGAGGCATATTCCCAGCCGCCCTGGCTGCCCTCGGCCAACGCCTGCATCGAGGCCATCAGGCCGCCGTTGGAGTGCAGCACCGCCGCGATGACCGCGCAGATGCCGCCCAGCATAATGATGCCCTGGATAAAATCGTTGATGGCCGTGGCCATATAGCCGCCGAAGATGACATAGATGCCCGTGAGCACCGCCATGACCAGGATGCAGACCCAGTAGGGGATCTCAAACGCGCTGTTAAACAGGCTGGAAAGGCCATTATACAGCGAAGCCGTGTACGGGATCAGGAAGACAAAGACGATGGCCGAGGCCGCGACCTTGAGCTTCTCCGAGCCATAGCGCTTGCCGAAGAAATCCGGCATCGTCTTGGAGTCCAGCGCCTGGGTCATAATGCGGGTCCGGCGGCCCAGAACGCTCCAGGCGAGCAGGGAGCCAATAAAGGCGTTGCCCAGGCCGATCCAGGTGGATGATACGCCGAAATTCCAGCCAAACTGCCCGGCATAGCCGACGAAGATGACGGCGGAGAAGTACGATGTGCCATAGGCAAAGGCCGTCAGCCACGGGCCGACGGAGCGGCCGCCCAGGACAAAGCCATCGACATTTGACGTGTGCTTCCGGCAATAGACGCCGACGCCGATCATCAGGGCAAAGAAGCAGACCAGCAGCGTCACAGTTAAAATTTTTGCAGTCATAGGGGTTCCTCACTTTTCTCTCTTATGGGGTCAATGGGTCGTCTCTGTTTCAACCAGCCGCGCGCCGCAATAGCGCTCCCGCAGCTTGGGCTTTTCGATCTTGCCCGTCGGGTTCCGGGGAACGGTCGTAAAGATGATCTTCCGCGGGCGCTTGTAGCGGGGCAGCTCCAGGCAGAATTGGTTGATCTCGTCCTCCGTGCAGGTGGCGCCCTCTTTCAATTCAATGATCGCCGCCGCGATCTCGCCCTGCCGCTTATCCGGCAAGCCAATGACGGCGACATCCTTGATCTTGTCATAAGCCCGCAGGAAGTTTTCGATCTGCACCGGGTAGAGGTTTTCGCCGCCGCTGATGATGACATCCTTCTTTCGGTCGACAAGATAGAGGAAGCCGTCCTCATCCTCCCGGGCCATATCACCGGTCAGCAGCCAGTCGCCCTTGAGGATCTCTTCCGTCGCGGCGGGGTTTTTATAGTAGCAGCGCATGACGCCCGGGCCCTTGACGGCCAGCTCGCCGACCTCGCCCTGGGGCACCGGCTGGCAGTGATCGTCGACGATCTTCGTCTCCCACAGATAGCCCGCCTTGCCGATGGCGCCGACTTTGTCGATATTTTCTACACCCAGGTGGACACAGCCGGGCCCGATGGACTCGGACAGTCCGTAGTTCGTATCATACTCATGATGCGGGAAGACCTTTTTCCACCGGCGGATCAGGCTCGGCGGGACCGGCTGCGCGCCGATGTGCATCAGCCGCCACTGGTCGAGATGATAATCTTCCAGCTTCAGATCGCCCCGGTCGATGGAGTCCAGAATATCCTGGACCCACGGCACCAGCAGCCAGACGATCGTCGCCCGCTCGTCGGAGACGGTCTGGAAGATCCACTCCGGCTTGACGCCCCGGAGGAGCACCGCCTTGCTGCCGGAGATCAGGCTACCAAACCAGTGCATCTTCGCGCCGGTATGATACAGCGGCGGGATACAGAGGAAGACATCGTCCCGGGTCTGGTGATGGTGATGCTGCTCGGTCATGCAAGAGCTGACCAGCGCCTTATGCCGGTGCAGGATCGCCTTGGGGAAGCCCGTCGTGCCAGAGGAGAAGTAAATGGCCGCGTCGTCCTCATCCCGCAGCTCGACGGGGGGCACCGTTGCGCTGCAATAATAGGTCATCTGGGCGTAATTATCGGCATAGTCCGGCGTCTGAGCCTGGTCGCCGACAAAGAAGTAGTTGTCAACCTTCAGATTGGCCCGGACCTGGTTCAGCCGATCAATAAACTCCGGGCCGAATACCAGCATCCGCACATCCGCCAGGTCCAGGCAGTATTCGATCTCGTCGCCGGTGTAGCGGAAATTCATCGGCACCGCCAGCGCGCCCGTCTTCAAGATGCCAAAATAGATCGGCAGCCAGTCGATGCAGTTCATCAGCAGGATCGCGACCTTGTCGCCCCGGCGGATGCCCCGGGTAAACAGCAGATTGGCAAACCGGTTGGCCGCCACATCAAACTGCTTCCAGGTGATCTCCCGGCGGTAGCGCTCTTTGTTGGCCGCGG
>CAUBQU010000088.1 GCA_958438185.1 uncultured Oscillospiraceae bacterium | reverse complement strand
TCATAACATCATCTCCCGGCGCTAGTATCCGCGCCGGGAGGTGGTTTTATGAGAAGTTGTCAAAAAAATTTTTGACAACTTCTCAAACGAGACCCGCTTCGCTGGGCTCTCGTTTGAGGGGATTGCAGCTCGCTGCAGCGCACTCGCTGCGCGCCGTTGGCGCTCAGCTCGCACGTTTGCGAGCTGAGAAGAGTTTTTCCCGACGTACATGCCGCCGGAAAAAACGGATTGGAATTTATTTGCGCCGTGCGCGGCGCAAACTCTGCGAGGCTTTTTTGCGGTCTGGATTTTAAGCAGCTGCTATGCGTTGAAGACGTTATTGAATGTGCTCGTGGTTATTGATATGGTCCTGGCAATAGCAGTAGTAGCCTTTGCAGCGGGAGCAGTAGCGGAATTCCAGATTGGGGTACTCCGTATCTGTCCGGCCGCAGACGGTGCACTTGTGCCGGTAGGGCCGTGTACCGGAGGCACTGCGGTAATTGCCCGCCCAGTTGGGGTTCGGCCCCGGGGCCGCCTTGGCGCGGAAATTTTTCTGGGTCTGCGTTTTGCGGTAGCGCAGGGAATCCGGCAGCAGATTGGCCGCCTGCTTGCCAAAGAAGAGGAAATAGTTGGCCACCGCCAGCAGCGGGAACAGGCAGAACAGCGTCATCCGGACGGTCAGGATTCCCAGGCCGATGCAGCGCAGCAGGGCCGTCACAATGCCCCAGGCCGTGAGCAGAATATCGACCCAGGCCAGATATTTCGCCTTGACCGGGATAATATAAAACAAGAGGAACCTGGCGTCGGGCATGATCGTCGCGATGGCCAGGAACAAGCTGGCGTTGAGATACGTCGTCGTGGCGCTGCAGCCGATGAGCAGCGCGGCGATGTCCATGACGACGACACCTGTCAGATAGTAAAGATTAAACCGCAGCACGCCCCACTGCCGCTCCAGCATTCTGCCCATGAAATAGTAGCACAGCATGGAGATAAGCCCCAGGAAGAGCCCCACGCCGGTGGTATCCTGCAGGTAAGTAAAAATATAAGAGAATAGCCGCCAGACCTGGCCGTGCAGGATCTTCGTGCCATCAAAGCGCAGCAGCCCATAGATTGCGTTGCTGGGGTCTGCCAGGGAGAAAAAATAGACGATGAGATTGCCAATGGCAAGATAGAGCATCAGATTCGGGATGCCCTTGTTCTGATTTCGGTAACAAAACCGCACAAAGCTGCGGCGCAGATTTTTCAAATGACGTCACTTCCTTTTCTTAGTCGCTCTTATGATAGCGAAAATTGCGCCAATTGTCCATAGACAAACTGTGAACATTCGAAGTATCGCCTGATTCTTCCGCAGATTATACCGCCGCTGGAAGAAATTGCAAAAAAGCGTTGTGTATACTTGTATTTCGGGCTGGTTTTTAGTAAAATGAGGCAGACCCGCGTCTGTATGCGCGCCGCTGCACCCAAAATTCCGGCAGCAGGCAAGCCCCGCAGGCGGCGCGGGCAAAATTTTCACAACGCGCCGCATCCCGGGCATTTGGGAGCGGCAGCAGGAGGTACTATGAACAATCGAAGATCCCGCACCTATCCGCTGGCCATCTGCGCCATGCTCAGCGCCATCATTTTGCTGCTGGCCTTCACCCCCTTGGGGCTGATCGACCTGCCGCTCATTAAGGCGACGATCCTGCACGTGCCCGTCATCATCGGCGCGGTGCTGCTGGGCTGGCGCAAGGGGGCGCTGCTGGGCGGCGTATTCGGCCTGGCCAGCTTGGTCAAGAACACCATCGCGCCCAGTGCCCTGTCCTTCGCCTTTTCCCCGTTCATCCCCGTCCCGGGGACGGACCGCGGCAGCATCTGGGCGCTGGTCATCTGCCTGATTCCGCGCATTTTGACGGGCATCACCCCCGCGCTGGTGTATGCCGGTATCCGCCGGTGCTTCCGGAAGAAGAATTTGGGCGTCAACACCGGCGCATCGATCCTGGCGGGGATCGTCGGCGCGCTGACGAATACGGTGCTTGTCATGGGGCTGATCTATCTGGTCTTCCGCCAGGCGTACGCGACGCTGCAGGGCATCTCGGTGAACGCCGTCCTGGGCGTGATTCTGGGCATCGTCGGCGCCAACGGCGTGCCGGAGGCCATTGTCGCCGCCATCCTGACCCCGGCCATCTGCGTCCCCCTGGGCAAGGCCCTTCGGCTGGACGCGCAATAATGCAAAACATACGAAAAACCCCCACGCGGTGCAGGCCCAGTGCCTGCCCCTGTGTGGGGGTTTTTCAGCGTTTTCCAAAACGCTGCGTCATAAATTCAGCAGCACCAGGCTGATGAGGATCACGCCGAGGGCCGCCAGACGCCGCCGGGTGAAGCGCTCGTGGAACACAGCAAAGCCCGCCAAGCTGATGAGTACAATGGCGCCGACACTGTAGGTCGGGTAAGCCACGACCGCCGGGACGGAATCCAAGCTCAGCAGCAGGAACCGGGAGGAGATATAATTCGGCACGCCGATCAAGACGCCAAAGAGCACCTCCCATTTGCCCAGGCGCTGCCGCTTGGCAAAGATCAGCGCCGTGCACAAAAGCAGCGCCGTCAAAAACGTATAGACCAGGTACTGATTTTTCAGCGCCGCCTGGCCGTAATAGGCATAGACCTTGGCCATGACATCGGTAAAGCCCCCGGCCAGCAGCAGGGCGATGAGGCCCCAGCGATTTTTCGCCGGGCCGCTGGCGCTGTCAAAGTGCAGCAGGCCGATGGCGGCCAGGGCCCCGGCAAAGCCGATGAGCTGGCACAGGCCCGGCGTCTCCCGAAAGAGAACGACGGCCAGCACCGCCGGGACCAGCACCCCCAGGCGCATAAACGTCGCCGGGAGGACGACGCCGTTTTGCCGGATATTCCAGTGCAGCAGCACAAAGCTGGTCAGATACAGCAGCCCGCTGAGCGCGCCGACCCACAGGGCCGTCCCAAAGCCCGCCGCCTGCACCGGCAGCAGCTGCCCCGGCCCGGCATAGAGGGCGGCCAGCAGGCAGCAGGTCACATAGTTCATCGCCAGCATGGGCATTTGATTCTGCGTGTATTTTTTGCTCACGCGCATAACGATGGAGATCATCGCGTTGCAGCAAATGGCCAGGATCAGATAAAGCATAGCAGCCTCCACCGCCGCGCCGCTCAAATGGGCGGCGCGGCGTATTTTTTCTCTGCCTGCTATGATAGCATCTTGCAGCGGGATTTTCCAGCGCAAAAAATCGCGCCAAATCCGTATTTTTATCCTGATATATCCCCCGGGGGGGCTTGAAGGCGGGCGGCGCGGCGGGTAAAATCATAAAAAACGAAAGGATGTGGTCACATGCATATGGCAGACGCATTGGTCGCCCCGGCAGTCGCGGTGACGATGTACGCCGCCTCCGGCATCACAGCAGGCACCTGCCTGCACACCCTGCGCAAAGAAGAAAACACGGCGGAGAAGCTGCCGACGATGGCAGTCATGTCCGCCCTAGTCTTTGCCGGGCAGATGATCAACTACACCATCCCCGGGACCGGCTCCTCCGGCCACCTGTGCGGCGGGATGCTGCTCTCGGCGGTGCTGGGGCCTCAGGCGGGCTTTCTCTCCATGGTCGTGATCCTAGCGATCCAATGCCTGCTCTTTGCCGACGGGGGGCTGCTCGCCCTGGGGGCGAACATCTGGAATATGGGCTTTTACGGCTGCTTTGTGGGGTACTATTTGATCTACCGCCCCCTCCTGCGCAGCCGCCGGGGCAAGACGCCCTGGAAGCTGGTGCTGGCCTCTATCCTGGGCTGTGTCATCTCCTTGCAGCTGGGCGCGTTTTCTGTTGTGCTGGAGACGTCTCTGTCCGGCATCACGGAGCTGCCCTTTGGCGCGTTTTTGGCGCTGATGCAGCCGATCCATCTGGCCATCGGCCTGGTCGAGGGCGGGATCACGGCGGCGGTACTGCTCTTTGTCTATAAAACGCGGCCCTCGCTGCTGCAGGAAGTCGGCGCACCGGCGCAGCCGGAAACCGGCAGCAAGCGCAAGGCCCTGGCGATCCTGGCCATCGCGGCGCTGGTCATCGGCGGCGGGCTCTCCTTGCTGGCCAGCAGCAATCCGGACGGACTGGAGTGGTCCCTCTTCGGCAACCGGGACGGGGGCTACAGCGAAAACCTCGGCCTGGCGGAAGACGACTACGGCGTGACGAGCCACGCCGGGGACCAGGCACAGAAGATCGTCGAGAAAACCGCGCTGCTGCCGGACTACGCCTTTGCCAGCGACCCGGGGAACCAGGCGGGGACGTCCGTCGCCGGGGTCGCTGGGGTCGCCGCCGTCGCCGCCGTGGCGGGGCTTGTCTGCCTGGCTGGCAGCCTGCACCGGCGAAAAAAACAGCATTCCAAGGCGCAATAGCCCCCTGCACACAGCCGCGCCGCGTTTGGCGGAACGGCTGTGTGCGCTATTTTGCAAGTTTTTCTATCATTTAAGCTATCATTTAAGTTTTTGTCCATAACAAAGGTCGCCAGGAAGGAGGGCGGAGCGGCATGATGTATAACAAAGCCCGCAGCGCCGGGGCCAGTCTGCGCAGCATGGAAGCGCTGGCGGGCGGCCACTCGCCGGTCCACCAGCTGCATCCGGCGGCAAAGCTGCTTATGACGGTCCTTTACATCGGGCTGACGGTCTCCTTTCCCAAATACAGCCTGAGCGCCCTGGCGGTGATGGCGCTGTACCCGGTGGCGCTTTTTCAAGTCAGTGGTCTGCGCCTGGGGGAATGCTTCTACAAAATGCGCTATCTCCTGCCCCTGCTGCTGGCCGTCGGCATTGCCAACCCGTTTCTGGACCGGACGCCACTGCTCCAGCTGGGCAGCGTGACGCTCACCGGCGGTGTCGTCTCCATGCTGACGCTGTTGTGCAAGGGCGTCTTCGCCCTGCAGGCGTCGTACCTGCTGATGGCGACGACGAAGATCGAGGCCTTGTGCGCAGCGCTGCGGCGGCTGCATATACCGTCGCTGCTGGTCTCGCTGCTGCTTTTGACCTACCGCTATATCAGCGTACTGCTGGAGCAGGCGGCGCTGCTGTCAGACGCATACGCGCTGCGGGCGCCGGAGCAGCGGGGCGTCCACTTCCGGGCCTGGGGCTCGTTTTTGGGCCAGCTGCTGCTGCGGTCCATGGACCGGGCCAGCGCTCTGTATCAGGCCATGCAGCTGCGGGGCTACACCGGGGAATTTTCCTACGCCGCCAGCGCGCCGTTTCAGCTGCGCGACGGCCTGTTCCTGCTGGGGGCAGGCGCGCTGCTGATCCTGGCCCGCTGCTATGACCTGCCCGCCTGCCTGGGGCGGCTGCTGGTGGGCCTGTAGGCAAAAAGAAACTCGCAAGAAGGAGGGGATATGCCTTGCTGGAACTGCAGCATGTTTCATTTCAATATGAGCCGGGCAAGCCGGTGCTGGAGGATCTGTCCTTCCAGATTCCCGACGGGCAAGCCGTCGGGATCATCGGGGCCAACGGCTCCGGCAAGACGACGCTGATGAAGCTCCTGCTAGGCCTGCTCCCCTGCGACGGGCAAATCTTCGTCGATGGGCTGCCGGTCTGCAAGAAAAATCTCCCGGCCATCCGCCGCCGTCTGGGCTATGTCCTGCAGGACTCGGACAACCAGCTGTTTATGCCGACAGTCTATGAGGACCTATGCTTCGGCCTGCGCAACGGCGGCATGGATGCCGCTGCCGCCGAGGCCCGGGTGGATGAGACCCTGGCGCGGCTGGACCTGACGCATCTGAAGCACAGCTACAACCACAAGCTCTCCGGCGGAGAAAAGCGCATGGCTGCCATCGCAACGATCCTGGCCATGGAACCGGAGACGGTCATCCTGGACGAGCCATCCAATGCGCTGGACCCGTATAACCGCCGCCTGGTCATCCAGACGATCCAGGCCATGCCCCAGACGAAGCTGATCGTCTCCCACGACCTGGACCTCGTCTGGGAGACCTGCACCCGCGTGCTCCTGCTGACAGCTGGCCGCCTCGTCGCCGACGGCCCGGCCCAGACGCTTCTGCGGGACAAGGCCCTGCTGGAGGAAAATCGCCTGGAGCTCCCCTTGCGCTTTCAGGGAGCGTGATGCGGCGGTTTTTGCCGCGTAAAAATTTTAAAAGCGGGGCGGTTTTGCGCGAAATAGCCGAAT
>CAUBQU010000087.1 GCA_958438185.1 uncultured Oscillospiraceae bacterium | reverse complement strand
CACCGGGTTCCTTTTATCCGCGCGAGGAACGCGCGAACGATGATGCGATGTATGAAGTTAACACTAATTTTATAGCACATTTGCAAGACCTTGTCAACCAATTTTCTTGCGCCCAGCCACAAAATATGCCGCGGCAGCCGGGGCCTCCCCCCAAGCTGCCGCGGCGTGGGCACTTTACCCCAGGCTGCGTTACTTTACCTCAATAATATGGATATCCGCCAGCTGATAGTCCGACTGCCCGGTGACGACGTCGGCAAGCAGGGCGACATCCGCATCCTGCAGCCCCTCGGCGGGGGCGGCGACGGCGACGTTAATGCCGTCGTCGGTCATATAAGCGACACAGTCGGCGTAGCCCTTGGCAATAATTAAGCTCTCGATCTGCGCTTCTTGGAGGCTGACGGCCATCAGGTCATCCAGCGCGTCCGAGCTGGCCGACGTCGCCGCGGCATCGTCCCCGGCGTAAGCGATGGTCTCCTGCAGGGTCGTCACGGCGCTGTCTCTGGCCTCCTGGCGGCTCAGGCGCATGGCGGCAAAGTAATCTGCCGCGCCGGACGTCTCGTCCAGGCCCTCGGTCGCCGCTGTCTGCAGGGCGTCGTCCGATTGGGCGATGACCATGGTGGCGTCCCCCAGGACCTGATCGGCGTTCAGGGTCTCCGTCAGGTCCTGGGTCTCGTCGTGCCCGGCGTAGGCCCAGTTCAGGTAGATCCCCGCGCAGACCAGGACCAGCACCGTTGCAATGACCGCGTTCTTCTTCCAAGCTTTCATAAAATCTCCTCCTATTGCTCCTTCATTTTGACGACGGTGATCTTATCCGCGCTCAGCCCCGTCAGACTGGAGACGGCGCAGACAAGATCCAGCTTGACCTGGGGCTGATCCGCCCCCTGACTGATGACGACCGCGCCCCGGTACGTCGGATAGATCGTCTGGGTCACGACGGCCTGCTGCTGCCCGCTGCCGCTGGCCGCCAGGACAGTCTCGCGGGTGACGCTGCTCTGGGGGGCATCCTCCCCGCTGCGCTCCTCCTGGGTCACATCCGTCTGGTAGACATACTGGGTGCCGGTCCGCAGGGTCAGAATGACCTCCACCTCCCCTGCCCCCTGGATCTGCGAGAGCAGCTTGCCCAGCTGAGCCTGCAGCGCGGCGGCGTCCTGCGCCGTCTCCTGGCTGGCAGCATCCTGCGCGGCGGGCTGCTCTGCCTTTGCAGTCTTGCCGCCGCTGGGCAGGAGCAGCAGCACGACGCCCAGCAGCAGGACCAGCAGCGCGTATTTGTACTTTCCAAGCCTTGCAAGCGCGCCTGCGCTTTTCTCCTTTATTCCTCCCATGTGACCTGCCCCCCTGTCAGCGCCAGATCCTCCTGTAGCCACTGGGCCAGCGCCTGCTGCTGTGCCGGTGTCACCGCACCGCAGATCGTCACGGCGCTGGGGCGCAGGTAATAGTCCCCCAGTGGTTCCAATGAGACCTTCACTGTGACGGACGCGCCCAGGCTGCGGGCTTTGTCCAATATATATGCTTCCGTCTGCTGGGATATGAGCTTGCCCAGCTCATCGCGCACTTGGGCAAGATTTTCCGCCGCAGGCTGAGACGCCAGCAGCGCGTCCGAAAGCGAATTTGACCCCACCAGCGATGCAAGGCCGGGCAGCGGCGCCAGGACGACCAGTGCCATGCACAGCCCGCCGCACAGGCGCAGCATCTGCTTGCCCCGCTTGCCCCGGACCAGCTGCCCCGCCGCGCCCAGCAGCAGCGCCGCGGCGACGATGCGCAGCAAATAATTCCCCAGCGCCTGCATCAGACCACCACCTTAATATAGCTGACCAGGCTGATAAGCAGCATCAGCGCGCAGCTGCCCGTCATCGCGGTGAGATACCCCGCCGCCCCGGCGATGGCGTCTGCCAGCTTTGCAAGCTGCCCGCCGTCAAAGACGCCTGCCACCGCCGCCGTCAGCTTCAGGACGAGATACGTCAGCCCCGCCTGCAAAAACGGCGCGGCACACAGGGCCAGGACCGCCAGCATCCCGAACACGCCGATGGAATTGCGCAGCACCCCGGCGCTGACGACCAGCGTCTCCGACGCGTCCGAGAGCATACTGCCGACGACGGGGACGACGCCTGAGAGCGTCAGCTTCGCCGCCTTGACCGTTGTCGCGTCGGCGCTGCCTGAAATTGCCCCGGAGATGGCCAGGTACGCCGTGAAGGCAAAGAGCACCGCCTTCAAGCTGGCGCTGATGACCCAGCCGACCAGGCCCCGCAGCTTTGCCAGGGTCTCGTCTCCCATCGCCGCCTCCGCGCAGGCCAGGGCCAGATAAACCAGGGCCAGCGGCTGCAAAAGATGCAGGATCAGGCGGCAGAGCAGCGCCAAAAACGCCACTGTCCCCGCCTGCAGCGTCGCCGCGGCGGTAAAGCCGCCGCAGGAGGCCGTCGCCATGGAAAGGGCCGGGAGAAGGACATCCGTATAGCTCTGCAGCTGGGCCAGGGCCCCGGAGCTGGCCGTGCCCATCGTCTGCAGCAGCTGCGCTCCCAGCACGCCCATCGCCAGGGCCCCGGCCAGGCCGATGGCGCGCCCCGCCCGGCCCTTCTCCAGGTCACACAGCAGCGCGCAGAGCAGGACGATGGCGAGGATCTGCCCGCCGGTGCGCAGCGCGTCCCGCAGAAACGTCCGCCCCTGGGGCAGGCTGTTTGACGCAAGCTGACGCAGGCCGCCGGAAAAATCTGCCGCGTCCAACGCGACGCCATCCAGCAGCGCCTGGGCCTGGGCGTCCAGGCTGCCGGTCAGGTCCGATTCTGTGAACCAATCCGGCTCCGCCGCCAGGGCGCTGCCCGCCAGCGCCAGGCAGCACAGCAGCGCAAATAACCATCTGCGCATCCTCAGCCCCCCATCCAGGACCGCAGCAGCGCCAGCAGCGCCGTCAAAAGCGGCAGGGACAGCACGATGACCAGCGCGCTGCCGCAGAGCTCGATGGCATTGGCCAGGGCCGACTGCCCGGCGTCCCGGCAGAGGGCGGCGCACAGCTCGGTCAAAAGCGCGATGCCGGTGCACTTGAGCACCGGGCGCAGGTACGCTTCCGAGACCCCCGCCGTCTGGGCAAGCTCGCTGCAAAAATTCCGCACCGGCTGCAGCAGCAGCGCCGCGAAATAGAACAGCGCCGCGCAGCCGCCCAGGGTCAGCGCCGCCGCCAGGCTCGCCTGCCGCCCCTTGAGAAGGCCTGCCAGGACCGCGACGGCCAGCGCCAGGGCGGCGGCTTTGACAAAATAGCCGGTCATCAGAAGCCAAACAGGCGCTGGACCAGGTCAAACAGCGCCGCGATCCGCTCCACAAGGATGACCAGCACGACGACAAGCCCCGCCAGGGTCGTGAGCGTCGCCTGCTCCTCCCGCCCGGAGCGCACCAGCAGCTGATTGAGGATCGAGACGATGATCCCCACGGCAGCAATTTTAAAAACAAGGTCAATTTCCATCCCCCGCGCCTTCTCCTTTGCATGGTTTCCGTGTGGCCCCTTGCTAGAGCAGCAGAATTGCCAGCGCCGCGCCGCCGCAGATGCCAAACATGCGGCACTGCCTGCCCCGCTCGGCCCGGGCGGCCGCCGCCTGCCGGGCAAGAAGCTGCATTTGGTCTAGCGCCGCGTCTACTGCGTCTGCCTGGCGGGCCGGGTCGTAGCGGCCAAAGGTCAGGGCAAGCGAGCGCCAGATCTGCCGCGCCGCCGCCGGGCAGCCGTGGCGTATAAGCGCCGCGGCCCACAGTTCCTCCGCCGGTCGCGCTCCCGCTTCCAACCCCTGGGCGACCTCTGAAAAAATCGCCCGGGCCGGGCCGGTCAGCTCCCGCGCCAGCTGGCGGCAAAGGACTGGCAGGCGCGTCTGATTGCAGCGGATCTCCCCCGCCATCCGCGCCAGCGCCTGGCAGAAGGACGCCAGCAGCGCCGCCTCCCCCGCCCAATGGGCCGCGCGCAAAAAGCCTGCCCCCGCCGCGCCCACCAGCACGCAGGCAGCGCCCAAAAGCCGGGCCGTCACAGCGGCGCCATGCTGACGCGTCGGTCCGGCCCGATGGTCAGCAACGTCCGAAAAATTCCGGCCTGGAGGAGCGACCGGTACAGCGGCCGTGTCTCCAGGTCCCGCCGCCCGGCGGCATGGACCGTCGCCGCCAGCCGGACACCGCAGTACCCCGCCTGCCGCATCACGGCGATATCCGCCGGGTCCGTGATCTCGTCGACAATCATCCACTGGGGCGACATCGTCCGCAGCAGCAAGCCCATGGCCTGCGCCTTGGGGCAGCCGGAGAGGATATCCGTCTGCCGCCCGACGGGAAACAGCGCCCGCCCCTCCTGGCAGGCGGCGATCTCGAACCGCTCGTCCACCAGGCTGACCCGCTGCCCCAGTTCGTCCGAGACCAGGCGCGTCAGCTCCCGAAGCAAGCTTGTCTTCCCCGCCCCGGGCGGTCCGGCAATGAGGGTCGAATCCGGCGCGCTGTGCAGCCAGGGCGCCAGCTGCGCCGCGTAATCCGGCACCCGCCGGGCCACGCGGATGGACGCCGAGGAGAACGCCTGCAGTGTCTGCAGCCGCCCCGCCTCCAGGACAGCCTGGCCGCAGAAGCCGACCCGGTGCCCCCCGGCAGCAGTGATAAACCCCGCCCGCAGATAATCCGCCGCCGCGTAGGCGGAGTAATCCGTCACCCGGTCCAGCAGCTGCCGCAGCAGCTGGCCCGTCACCAGCAGCGGCCCGACTGCGCCGGTCAGCGCCGTCTCCCGGCCTTGGGCAAGGACCGTCGCCGGGTAGCCCAGGCGCAGACGGACCTCTTCCAGCCGTCCCCGCTCCGCCGCAGGCAACGCCTGCAGGCGGTCCGCCAAGGGCGGCGGGCAGATATGATATAGTTCCCGTTCTGCGTAATATTGCATTGCTTTTCACCCGTGACAAGCCTATGCGCCCGCCCCGCCCGCTATGCCCGGGATTGCCTCGGGCGAGCAAATATGGTAAACTGGCGCTGGGAAACTGTCTGCCCATCGGCATCAAAAACTTCGTTCTATGATGCCGTTTTGATGCTGTTTGTTGGTATGCTGCGACCAGGAGGTGCGCCAGATGATTCGCATTTTAATTGTGGAGGATGAAAAGCCCATTGCCGAGCTGATCCGCCTGAGCCTGCGCCGGGCGGGCTATCACTGCCAGTGCGTCTACGACGGGCTGGCGGCGGCGGATGTTTTGGAGCAGGAGCGGTTCGACCTCGTGCTGCTGGATATCATGCTCCCCGGCGTCGACGGCTTTTCGCTGCTGGAATATATCCGCCCCACCGGCACGCCCGTCATCTTTCTCACGGCCAAGAACGCCGTCAACGACCGGGTCCGGGGCCTGCGCATGGGGGCGGAGGACTATATCGTCAAGCCCTTCGAGGTCCTGGAGCTGCTGGCCCGGGTGGACGTCGTCCTGCGTCGCTATCATAAGACCAGCGACACCCTGGACATCGGCGGCCTGCACATCGACCAGCAGGCCATGCAGGTCACCCGGGACGGCGCGCCCATCGCGCTGACGAAGAAGGAATACGACCTGCTCCTCCTCTTTGCCCGGAACCCCGGCGTCGCCCTCTACCGGGAGACGATCTATGAGCGGGTCTGGCAGGAGGACTTCCCCTACGGCAGCAAGACCGTTGATCTGCATGTCCAGCGGCTGCGAAAAAAAGTCGGCTGGGAGACGAAGCTGCGGGCCGTGAACAAGGTCGGCTACCGGCTGGAAGTGTGACGCCCGGGAGGAACCGATGAAATTTCGCCTGAAAATGACCCTTTGTATGCTCTGGCTTCTTGCCCTGGTCTTCGGCGCGGGCGGCGGCGCGCTCATCACCCAGAGCCTGCGCGCTGCCCTGCTGCAGGCCGAGTCCGCCAGCCTGGAAAATTACAGCGCCAATCTCCGGGCGCTGCAGCTCGTCACCGCCAGCAGTATGCAAAAGGAATACGACACCCTCTGCACCACCCTGCGCAGCCTGGAGGGCGAGCAGAATTGGGCCTGCGTCCGCCTGCGCGCCGGGCAGGAACCCATCCTGCAAGACGGGACCACCGCGCTTTTGACGCCCCTCGCCCCGGAGCCGGACCACTGCGCCACGCAGATCCTGCAGTATACGGACGAGCACGGGCAGACGGATGTCTATCTCCA
>CAUBQU010000086.1 GCA_958438185.1 uncultured Oscillospiraceae bacterium | reverse complement strand
TTTTTATTTAGGAGGCGTGTAGCATGACGGTTTATGTGATCATGGAAAAACGGGCGGGGTTTTCTTTTGTAGTGTTCCCGCCGAAGACGGACCGGGGCATGGAAAAGCTTTGTGGAGAGAACGGCGTGCTGGATCACTGTATGCACTGCACCCGGATTATATCTCTTGCACTTATGGCGCGGGCGGCACGAACGTTGGGCGGAATCTGGATGTGCTTTCCAAGATTAAGGCCGACGGCAAATGCACGCCCGTGACGCATTTCACCTGCATCGGCAATACCCGCGAAGGCATCAAGGAGCAGCTGCAGAATTATCTGGACCACGGCATTGACCATATGCTGGCCCTGCGGGGCGACCTGCCCTATGGCTGGACGGGCACCGGCGGCGACCTGCATTACGCGACGGAGCTGGTCAAATTTGTCCGCCAGGAGTTTGGCGACAAATTCTGTATCGCCGTGGCGGGCTCCCCGGAGGGGCACATCGCCTGTCGGAGCCTGGAGGCGGATATCTCCTTCCTGAAGCAGAAGCAGGACGAGGGCGCGGATTATATCATGACCCAGCTGTGCTGGGATATGGACCAGTTCCGCTACTGGCTCGAGGCCATCCGCAACGCGGGCGTCTGGCTGCCGGTGGATGTGGGCATCATGCCGGTCCTGGATATGGGCGCGACGATCAACATGGCGCTGAGCCGCAACGGTTGCGTCATGCCCAGAAAGCTTGCGGAGATCATCTCCAAGCACTGGATCTTCCCGAACCCCTTTGCCCCGAATGAATCGGAGGAGTCCATCGCCCAGAAGAAGGCGGACTTCAAGGAGGCGGGTATGGAATACACCATCGGCCTCATCGACGAATACAGAGCCTGCGGCATTGACGGCATCCATCTGTATGCGCTGAATAAATACGAGGATGTGACGCGGCTGGTCAAGGAGTCCGGCATCGTCGATCTGTAAAAACTGCCGGGTGCGCCCGGCGCAAGGAGCACAAGCTATGACACAAACGATTGCCATCGCCGGAAAAGGCGGTGTGGGAAAGACGACGATCTGCGGGATGCTGGTCGACTATCTGGTCAGCCAGCGCAAGACGCCCGTTCTCGTCGTGGACGCAGACGCCAACTCCAACCTCAATGAGGTCCTGGGCGTCGAAGCGGGGACGACCCTGGGCGAGATCCGCGAGGACATGGCCCAGGCGGAAAAGCGGGGGGACGTCATCCCCGGCGGCATGACAAAGGCGGAGTACGCCGAATTCCGCTTCAGCGAAGCGCTGGCGGAGGAGGACGACTTTGACATGCTCGTCATGGGCCGGACCCAGGGCAAGGGCTGCTACTGCTTTGTCAACGGCATCCTGCAGGCCCAGCTGGAAAAATACACCGGCCAGTACCGCTATACTGTCATCGACAACGAAGCCGGGATGGAGTACATCGCCCGGGGCACACTGCCCCATGTAGACACGCTGCTGCTGGTCTCTGACTGCTCCCGCCGGGGCATCCAGGCCGTGGGCCGCATCGCCCAGCTGGCCCAGGACCTGCACCTGACGCCGGGGCGGGTCCGCCTGATCGTCAACCGGGCGCCGGAGGGGAAGCTGAACCCCGGCGTGCTGGAGGAGATCGAGGCCAATGGGCTGGAGCTGGCAGGCGTCGTGCCCCAGGACGAGGCCGTTTATGACGCCGACTGCGCCGGTCAGCCCAGCGCGCATATCGCGGCGGACGCCAAGAGCAAGCAGGCGCTGCGGGAAATTTTCAAATCGTTAAATATTTAGAGTTAGAATAGGGGGAAACAATATGGCTTTCGTTCCCAAAAAACACACGAGTAACGCCAAGATCAACGAAGTCACCATCGGGACGGGCGACAAGGCTGTGACCATCGGCGGCGGCAGCACGCTTCCGTTCTACACCTTCGACGCTGAGACGGCCAACGCGCCGAAGATCGGTATGGAGGTGACGGACCTCGGCCTGGCGGCGTATCCGCAGCCGGGCCTGCAGGCGTTTTACGCAGGCTGCGCCACCGTCGCCGATATGGCCGAGCGGGCCCAGACGATGGAGCATGTTTCGTTCATCGCCCTGCACCTGGAGGGGGCGGACCCCAACGGCGCGAACAAGTCGGTCGATGAATGCGTCGCCCTGTGCAAGGAAGTGGCCGATCGCATTGCACTGCCGCTGGTCATCCTGGGCTGCAAGAATGTGGAAAAGGACGCGGAGATCTTTGCTAAGGTCTCTGAGGCCCTGGCAGGCAAGAATATTCTGGTCCTCTCCGCCCGGGAGGAAAACTACAAGGCAGTCGGCGCTTCGGCGGCCCTGGCCTATGGCCAGAAGGTCGGCGCAGAGTCGGCGGTGGATATCAACCTGGCAAAGCAGCTCAATACCGTCATGACCCAGCTGGGCGTCAACCCCGGCTCCATCGTCATGCAGGCGGGCAGCGCGGCGGCGGGCTACGGCTTTGAATACGTCGCCTCGACGCTGGACCGTATCCGTGCGGCAGCCCTGGGCCAGAACGACGCCCAGCTGCAGATGCCGATCATGACGCCCATCTCGCCGGAGACCTGGGGCGTGAAGGAATCGGTCATGCCCGAAGCGGAGATGCCCGAGTGGGGCGACGCGGAAAACCGCGGCATCGACATGGAGGTCGCCACGGCGGCAGCCTGTCTGGCCTGCGGGTCGGACGCTGTCATCCTGCGGCATCCGGCATCCATTACCGCCATCGGCAAGATGATCGACGCATTGGTCTGAGGGGGAGGTTGTAGCTATGGCTGTCAAGGGATTGGATATTTTTAAGCTGTCTCCGAAGAAAAACTGTAAAGAATGCGGCGTGCCGACCTGTATGGCCTTCTGCATGAAGGTCGCCCAGGGGGCGCTGCCCATCACGAAGTGCCCGTATATGTCGGAAGAGGCCATCGCGCTGCTGTCCGAGGCGACAGCGCCGCCGATGAAGACCATCACGGCTGCGGGCCATAAGCTGGGCGGCGAGACCGTCCTGTTCCGGCATGAGAAGACGCTGGTCAACCGGAATGTCTACGCCGTGCAGGTGGGCGACTGTCTGGACGACGCGGCGGCGGATGCGGCGCTGGCCCAGCTGGAAAAAGTCGATTACGAGCGCATCGGCGAGCGGGAATATGTCGAATTCGTCTTTGTGCACGACGCCGGGCGCGATACCGAGAAGCTGGTGCGCTTTGCCCAGAAGGCAGCGGCCACCGGCCGGGGCGTCATCGTCGAGACGACGGACCCGGACGCCGCGGCGGCCGTCATCGCAGCGTGCCCCGAGGCCGTCATTGATGGCGTCAACGCGCAGAACTGGGAGGCCATGCAGGCTGCGGTTGGCGGCAAGGCCATCTTGGCCGTCGGCGGCGAGAGCCTGTCGGAGATTTACGACACCGTCGAAAAGCTGGAGAAGGCGGGCAACAAGAATTTGCTCCTGGATGTCACCGGCAAGACGGTCAAGGAAACGTTTGCCAACGCCGTCGAAGCCCGCCGCGGCGCAATTTTGGACGGCGTCCGGACGCTGGGCTATCCTTCCATCGTGAACATCGCCCGCCTGGCCTGGGGCGACGCGCATCTGCAGACGGCGCTGGCGTCGCTGTTCACCGTCAAATACGGCTCCATCCTGGTCATGGAGCAGATGTCCTACGCCCAGGCGCTGCCGCTGTTCGGTCTGCGGCAGAATATCTATACCGACCCGCAGAAGCCCATGAAGGTCGCCCCGGGCATCTACCCGATGAACGGCGCGACGGCGGATTCGCCGTGCCTGCTGACGGTCGATTTTGCGCTGACCTACTTCCTCGTCTCCGGCGAGCTGGAGCGGTCGAAGGTGCCGGTCAACCTGCTTATCACGGACGCCTCCGGCATGTCCGTCCTAACGGCTTGGGCGGCGGGCAAATTCTCTTCCAGCACTGTCAAGAAGTTTATGGACGAATTTGACGTTGCCAATAAGATCAACTCCCGGACCCTGGTCCTGCCGGGCAAGGTCGCCGTCATGAAGGGCGAAATTCAGGATAAGCTGCCAGATTGGAATGTCGTCGTCGGTACCCGGGAGGCGGTCGAGCTGGTCCGCTATTTGAAGGACGGCGAGCATGAGAAGGCGGCGGCAGCCGTTGCGGCGGCCAAGGCCGCGGCGACGGAGAAGCAGGAGGCCAAGGCCGACGCCCCAGTGGACTTCGACAAGATCGTCATCCCCGAGATCAAGGTCGTCGACATGGGCGTGACCTATGGGCATCATGACCCGGCCTCGAAGAAATTCGTCACCATCGGCGAGCGCATCCACTGCATCTCCCCGGTCATCCACAAGGCGATGGACAATATGGATCCGGAGCCCATTCTGAAGCGGGCGGCGGAGCAGATCAAGGCGGGCGCGACGTACCTGGATGTCAACATCGGCCCTGCCGAGTCCAACGGTCCGCAGCTGATGACCTGGGCTGTCAAGCTGCTGCAGGAGAACTTCAACAACGTCCCGCTGGCCCTGGATACGGCCAACAAGCGGGCCATTGAGGCGGGCATCCGCGTCTACAACCGGTCCAACGGCAAGCCCATCATCAACTCCGCTGACGCCGGTTCCCGTATCTCCAACATCGACCTGGCGGCGGATAACGACGCCATCGTCATCGCCCTGTGCTCTGCCGATGGCATCGCCAAGGATAATGACGAGCGTATGGCCCACTGCCATACGATGCTCGAGCGCGGCCTGCAGCTGGGCATGGAGGCGACGGACCTGTGGTTTGACCCGCTGTTCCTCGTCGTCAAGGGTATGCAGGACAAGCAGATGGAGGTCCTGGAGGCCATCAAGATGTTCAGTGACGAGGGCCTGAAATCCACTGGCGGCTTGTCCAATAACTCCAACGGCGCGCCGAAGGCGGTGCGGCCGGTGATGGATTCTGCATTGGTCGCCATGGCGATGATGCAGGGCCTGACCTCCGCCATCGTCAACCCCAACGACCGCCGCCTGATGGAGACGATCAAATCCTGCGACATCTTCAAAAACAACGAGCTGTATTCCGATTCTTATCTGGACTTCTAAGCTTCAGCGAAACACCATGCCCGGGGGCCGGGCATGGTCCTTTCGCGTTCTTAACTTGCATTGCAATTTGCGTGCAATTTCGATGCGTTTGCATTTTGATAGACCGGCCGCGGCCGTGGGCGGCGCCGGTGACGCTTGACAAAAACTTGAGGAGGATATTATGAGTGCATTAACCGATCTTATCTATGGCGGCTCCAACGCCGTCGCCGGGCTGACCGAAGGCGCGGTCAACGACGCGATCGCCAAGTACGGCGCGGAAAAAGAGATCGCCTTCCCGGATACGGCGTACTTTTTCCCCACGATCTACGCAGCCACCGGTGTAAAGGTCAAGACCCTGGGCGACCTGCCCGCGTGCGTAGGCGTCCTGAAGAGCCTGATCACGAACCAGGAGGACTTGGGGCAGGCCCTAAATGCCGGCCTTGCCACCGCCGTCGGCGCGGAAATTCTGGAGGGCCTGAAGTATGTGGACGGCGCTGCCCCCTATGAAAACGAAGCGGGCATCGGCTTTGTCCCGGACCCGATCATCCGCTCCCTGGGCGTGCCACTGGTCACGGGGGATATCCCCGGCGTGGCCGTCGTCCTGGGCAAGGCGGATGATCCGGCGGATGTCGTCTCCGTCGTCAAGGACTACCAGTCCAAGGGCATTTTGACATTCCTCATCGGCGAGGTCATCGACCAGTGCGCCGCGGGCGGCGTCAAGATGGGCCTGGAGCTGCGTGTCGTGCCCCTGGGGCATGATGTCACGGCAGTCATCCATGTCGTCACCGTCGCCATCCGGGCGGCGCTGATCTTCGGCAATGTCCAGCCCGGTGATCTGGCCGGTCTGCTTGCCTATACGAAGGAACGCGTCCCGGCGTTTGTCAATACGTTCGGCGCCATCGACGCTGTCGTCGTCTCTGCGGGCGCGGGGGCCATTGCACTGGGCTTCCCGGTCGTCGTGGATATTGATCTGGCGGAGAACCAGGTCCCCGGCGCGTTGGAGTCCGTCTGCGACCATGCTGAGACGGTCAAGAAGTCCCTGGAGCTGCGTAATATCAAGATCAAGTCCAAGGAGCTGCCCATCCCGGTGGCCTTCGCCGCCGCGTTTGAGGGCGAGATCATCCGCAAGAGCGATATGGCGGCCCAGTTCTGGTCCGGCAAGAATCCGACC
>CAUBQU010000085.1 GCA_958438185.1 uncultured Oscillospiraceae bacterium | reverse complement strand
GTATCTGGTCATGTTCAACCCCGTCATCGTCAAGCAGTCCGGCCCATATGAAGCAGAAGAGGGCTGCCTGTCTCTGACCGGTGTCAGAAAAACAAAGCGCTTCCAGGCCATCAAGGTGCAGTGGCAGAACGAAAAATTCCAGCAAAGATGCAAAACCTTCACCGGCTGGACGGCGGAGATCATCCAACATGAGATCGACCATTGCGAAGGAGTTCTAATATGATTTTTTCCTTTTCCGGCACTGGCAACAGCAACTATGTCGCCCAGCGCATCGCAGACGCTTTGGGCGAGCCGCTGCTCTGCATGAACGACCGTATTAAATTAAGCGACACCACACCGGTCGAGACCGGCGCGCGGCTTGTCATCGTCACACCTACCTACGCCTGGCGCATCCCGCGCATTGTCCGGGACTGGCTGCAAAAGACAAAGCTCCCAGGGGCAAAGCAGGTGTGGTTCATCATGACCTGCGGCAGTGAAATCGGAAATGCCGAAAAATATAACCGGGCGCTCTGTCAAGCAAAAGGCCTCGACTACATGGGCACGGCGCAGATCGTTATGCCGGAAAATTATATCGCCATGTTCCAGGCCCCGCAGGCCGACGAGGCGCGCCAAATTGTGGAAAACGCCGCGCCGCATATCGACCGCGTCATCGCCGCCATTCGAGCGGGCCAGTCCTTCGCCCCGCCCCGCAAGAGCCCCTATGACCGCTTCATGAGCGGGCCGGTAAACCCCATCTTCTACGCCTGCTGCGTCAAAGCCCGCGCATTTTCCGCCGCAAGCGCCTGCATCCACTGCGGCCAGTGCGCCCAGTGCTGCCCCACCAATAACATCACCCTGCAAGGCGGCAAGCCTGTCTGGGGCAATACCTGCACCCACTGCATGGCTTGCATCTGCTACTGCCCCACCGAAGCCATCGAGTACGGCAAAAAGAGCCGCGGCAAGCCCCGGTATCATTTCGAAGCGCTGTAAAAAGTAATCTGATATGCGGCATCACGCCGAATAAGCCCACCGCGCATCATTCCGCCGCGCCTGCCTGGGATCGGACCAGCAGCAGCATGGCCTGGAATTCTGTGGTCAGCATCTGGCCGAGCTGTGCTTCTGAAAATTGGCACATCCGGGTCGCGCACAGCGCGCCGACGCCAAACGTATAGATCCAAACCGTTTCAAACAGGCGCCGGGCCTCTGCTTGTGTCAGGTAATACGTCTCCTGGAGCAGTCCGATGCAGGTCCGCGCCGTGGGGCCAAGCGCACCGAAGACATCGTCAAAGCTGATGGCGTTGCAGTTCTCCTGCATAAAAAGGAGCTGATACAGCTTCGGCTCCCTCGCGCCGAACAGTACCATCTGCATCCCCACCTGCTTGAATAGCGGCATATCGGGCAATTTCTGCTCTGCAAACTGCTCAAACCGGCGCATCGCGGCGTCCCGTACGGCATCGTGCACCTCTTTCATGCTGCGAAACACCGTAAAGATCGGGCGGGCAGAGCTGCCGAGCGCATCCCCCAGCTCCTTGGCGGTCAGCGCTTCGACCCCTTTTTGCGAGACGAGATCCAGGGCGGTCTGTACGATCTCCTCCCTTGTAAATTTCGGTTTCGGCGGCATATGCATGTGCTCCCTTTTTTGAAATAATCGTTTTACATCGTTTGTTTTACATCTATTATTTTTATAATAAGCACTCGGCTCCCGCTTGTCAAGCAGGAGCCTTGCTTTTTGCGCAGCAGGTTTCCCCGTCCGGTACATCTAACGATTGGCAGAAATAGTTGCATTTTCCTACCGTTGGCATTATCATAACGCCAGAAGGACCCATAGTCTAGCCGGTGCGGCGTCATTTTTGCGGGGCGCTGCGCGTTTTTCTCGGGAGGGAGCAAGCATGATTGATAAAATGCTGATTCGTGGCGCTAAAGTCCACAATCTGAAAAATATTGACGTGGACATTCCGCTGCATCAGATCGTCGGCATCGCGGGCGTGTCCGGGTCCGGCAAATCCTCGCTGGCACTGGGCGTCCTGTACGCCGAAGGGTCGCGCCGGTATTTGGAGGCACTGTCCACCTACACCCGCCGCCGGATGACGCAGGCGGCCAAAGCGTGCGTGGAGGAGGTGCTGTATATTCCCGCCGCGCTGGCGCTGCACCAGCGGCCCGGCGTTCCTGGGATCCGCAGCACCTTCGGCACGGGGACAGAGCTTTTAAACAGTCTGCGCCTTCTCTACTCCCGGCTCGCCAGCCACCGCTGCCCCAACGGGCATTATCTGCCGCCGTCGCTGCAGGTCGCCGCCGGGAAGGCACTGTGCTGCCCTGCCTGCGGGGCGCGCTTTTACGCGCCGTCGGCTGAGGAGCTGGCGTTTAATTCCCAGGGCGCATGCCAGACCTGCGGCGGTACCGGCCGCATCCGCACCGTCGACCTGGCATCGCTGGTGCCGGACGACAGCCTGTCCATCGACGACGGCGCTGTCGCCCCGTGGAACAGCTTGATGTGGTCCCTGATGACCGACGTCTGCCGGGAGATGGGCGTCCGCACCGACGTGCCGTTCCGGAATCTGACCGCCCAGGAGAAGGACATCGTCTTCCACGGCCCGGCGGAGAAAAAGCATATTTTCTATCACGCGAAAAACTCCAACCAGGCGGGTGAGTTGGATTTTACTTATTATAACGCCGTCTACACCGTGGAAAATGCCCTTGCCAAGGTCAAGGATGAAAAGGGCATGAAACGGGTGGAGCGCTTTTTAAAGGAGTCCCCCTGCCCGGACTGCCACGGCACGCGGCTTTCTGACGCGGCGCGGGCGCCGAAGCTGCGGGGCCTCTCCCTGGACGAGGCTTGCACCATGACGCTCACCGATCTGACTGCCTGGGTGCAGGGCATCCCGGCAAGCCTGCCGGAACAGATGCGCCCCATGGCAGAGAGCATCTGCGCAGCCTTCCAGGGCACCGCCCGGCGGCTGCTGGATCTGGGCCTGGGCTACCTGACCCTGGACCGCGCCGCCGCGACGCTCTCCACCGGGGAGCGCCAGCGGATGCAGCTGGCCCGGGCCGTCCGCAACCGCACGACGGGCGTTCTCTATGTGCTGGATGAGCCGAGCATCGGGCTGCACCCGTCTAATATCGTCGGGCTGACCGGCGTGATGCACGACCTGGTCGCCGACGGCAACTCTGTCATTTTGGTCGACCATGATACCCAGATCTTAAAGGAAGCAGACTGGATCGTCGAATTGGGGCCGGAGGCCGGGGCAAACGGCGGCCATATCATCGCCCAGGGGCCTGTCGCGGCCATCGCGGCAGACCCGACCTCGCAGATCGGCCCATTTCTCGCCGGGCGGGCAGAGACGCAGCTGCGTTGCCGTGCCGCAAAGCAGGCGCTCTTTGCGAACGGCACGCTCCGCCTGCAAACGGCGCAGATCCACACCGTCAAGCCGCTGGACGTCGCCATCCCCAAGGGGCGGCTGACCGTTGTCACCGGCGTATCCGGCTCCGGCAAGACGACGATGGTCCTGGAGAGCCTTGTCCCGGCCCTGCAGGCCAAGATCAGCGGCAGCGCACTGCCGGGCCATATCCGCAGCATCGACGCCGCGGGCATCGCCCAGGTCAAGCTGATCGACGCGACGCCCATCGGCATCAACGTCCGCTCCACCGTGGCAACGTATGCCGGTGTGCACGATGAGCTGCGCAAGCTCTTTGCCAAAACGCCTGCCGCCAAAGAAAGGGGCTGCAAGGCCGGTGATTTTTCCTATAATACCGGCGCGCTGCGCTGCCCCGGCTGCGACGGCACCGGCGTCGTGAGCCTGGATGTGCAGTTTTTGCCGGACGTTACGGTTCCCTGCCCGGATTGCCGCGGCGCCCGCTATGCCAAGGCCGCCGATGAGATCAAGCTGACCAACCAGGCCGGGGAAACCGCATCCCTGCCGGAGCTGATGGCCATGGACGTTCGCACCGCGGCGGACTTCTGCCGGGACCGGAAAGGCGTTTTCCAGAAGCTGCACACCCTGCAGCAGCTGGGCCTGGGCTACCTGACCCTGGGCGAAGAGACGCCCAGCCTCTCCGGCGGCGAGGCGCAGCGGCTGAAGCTGGCCAGCGAAATGGCCCGGGCGCAGCAGGACGCGGTTTTCGTCTTTGACGAGCCGTCCATTGGGCTGCACCCGCTGGATGTGCAGGTGCTGCTGGGCGTCTTCCAGGCGTTGCTGGACCAGGGCGCGACGGTCCTCGTCATCGAGCATGACCTGGATGTCATCCGCAACGCCGACTATATCATCGACATGGGCCCCGGCGGCGGGGACGCGGGCGGCCGGATCGTCGCCACCGGCACGCCGGAGGAGATCCAGGCCGCCCCCGCCAGCATCACCGGGCGGTATCTCTAAAAACGCGCCCTGCTCCCGCAGGTGCGCCAAAGCTTTGTGCAACAGGAGGAAAAGCGATGAACGTCACCCAATACGTTATGGCCTATCAGGCCGAGCAGGACCGGCTGCGGGCGCTGCTGCCCGCGGGGTATACCTCCCTGCGCCCGGTGCTGCGGATCAATGCAGAGATCCGGGACGGAAAAACCGGCTATCTGGAATTCAACACCGCAGCGGAAAAGGACGGCGCGCGGGGCTGGTGCAACATCGCCGCCTGGCAGGACGTACCCTTTACCCTGGAAGGAAAGACAGCGATCTTCCACCTGCCATTTTTGCGCATCTCGTTCACCGGCGTCGGAATTGAAGGCGGCTGCCCGGCAGAGCGCGATAACGTCGGCTGCTTCTTCCCCGGCCCGCCGGAGCGGCTGCGCGCACCGGAAAGAATCGATCAGAAAAAGGAATTCTGCGACTGCAGCTTTGCCTGGCACTTTGCCCCCGGCGACGCCCATGGCGTGAGCACCGGCAAAACGCTGCCTGCCGATCCGACGGCCCCGCAAATTTCCTATCTAAAGGCAGCGCTGACCGCCGAAAACGCCGCCCGCATCCCGTGCCAGCAGGTGCTTGGCAGCTACCTGGTGCGCTTTGTGCGGTAGCAGGCGAAAAGGAGAAAGCAGAGATGCAAAACGACGCCATCTGTCTCATCCCGGCAGACGTTTCCCTTGCAGCGCAGGTCGCCGATTACTATGCGCGCAACCGGGCGTTTTTAGCGCCGTATGAACCGGCCCGCACCGAGAAATTTTTCACCCCGGCCTACCAGCGGACGCTGCTGCTGCAAGAGATGCGCGCCCGGCGGGAAAAAACCAGCTTCCGCTTTTACATCACCCTGGCCGGGCAACCAGACCAGATCATCGGTGCCATCGGGCTGAGCAACATCGTCTGGGGCGCGTTCTGTTCCGCCTTTTTTGGCTATAAGCTGGACGAAGCGCTGCATGGGCGCGGGTATATGACCGCGGCCGTGGCCATGGTCACGGAATATGCCTTCCAGACGCTGCACCTGCACCGGATCGAGGCAAACGTCATGCCCCGCAACAAAGCCTCCCTGCAGGTCCTGGAAAAGAACGGATTCTATCCCGAGGGGCTTGCAAAGGAATACCTAAAGATCAACGGCATCTGAGAGGACCATATCCACATGGTCAAGATGGCTACCACGCCGCGTAAAAAGGGCCCACAGTCTCTTTGACTGCGGGCCCTTTATCGCGCTATGGCAAATTATTTCTTCATCAGCGTCGCGCCAGTCTGCCAGGCTTGGCCGACCTTTTCGCCAAAGGCGTAATAGCCATTCTGGTACGGGTCAAATGCAAAGGCCTGCAGCTTCGCCGCGTCGACCTTGCCGTTTTCATCCAGCACAGATTCCTCCGCCAGGACGCCGACGATCTCGCCCAGGACATGGTGTCCATAGACCTCCATCTTATCCTCGACGACCTTGCACTCCAAGGTCAGCGGAAATTCCTGCACGACCGGCGCATCGACCTGCTCACTCTTGACGGCCGTCAGGCCGCTGCGGGCGAATTTGTCTTCCATCGTGTTGCCACTGGCAATGCCGAAAAAGTCGGCCGCCTCAATATGGGGAATATCCGCGATGCTCAGGGTAAATGCGCCGCGCTTTTTAATATTTTCCGACGTCTTGTGCCCCTGGCTGATGTTCAGGGAGACCATATTCTGCGCGCAGATGCCGCCCCATGCCATATTCATCACGTCGACTGCGCCGTCATCGCCATACGTTGCGATCATCAAAACCGGCATCGGATACAGATACGGCTGCACACCCAGTTGTTTCTTCATAAGGCAGACCTCCATATAGATTTCAGATTAACTTCTCGTCCTAGTCTG
>CAUBQU010000084.1 GCA_958438185.1 uncultured Oscillospiraceae bacterium | reverse complement strand
CTACGGCTGTCAGGTGCAGCTGGAGGGCAAGGTGCATCTTGTCGAGCTGCGCTATACCGTCCGGGCGCTCCAGTGGATTGTCGCCCGAGTTCTGTACTGAGGGGGGCAGAGCGATGCGCGTTATTTTCCATGTCGATGTCAACGCCGCGTTTCTCTCCTGGACGGCGGCATACCGCTGCCAGGTGCTGGGCGAGCAGCAGGACCTGCGGGATATCCCCGCGGCCATCGCTGGGGAGAAGGAAAACCGGCACGGGATCATCTTGGCCAAGAGCCTGCCCGCCAAGCGGATGGGCGTCAAGACAGGCGAGCCGATCTTTCAGGCCGTCAAAAAATGCCCTCAGCTGGTCACAGCGCCGCCGGATTATGCCCTCTATACCCAGGCGTCCCGGCGGTTTATCGCGCTGCTCCGCTCCTTCTCCCCACTGGTGGAGCAGTATTCCATTGATGAAGCCTGGGCGGACATGACCGGAACAGAGCGGCTCTACGGCAGCCCGGTCCTAGCAGCCCGGACGATCAAGCAGCAGATCCGGGAGCAGCTGGGCTTTACCGTCAACATCGGCATCTCCAGTAACAAGCTGCTGGCCAAGATCGCCGGGGATTTTGAAAAGCCGGACCGGGTCCACACGCTGTTTCCGGAGGAGATCCCGGAAAAGCTCTGGCCCCTGCCGGTACGGGAGCTGTTTCTCGTCGGCCGGGCGACCGAGGAAAAGCTGCGTCACCTCGGCATCCGCACCATCGGCGCGCTGGCCCAGAGTGACCCGGCGCTGCTGCAGCGCTATCTGCACAAGCCCGGCCTGCGCCTTTGGCACTACGCCAATGGCCGCTGCGACGACGCGCTGCTGCCAACGCCCCCGGAAAACAAAGGCTATGGCAACTCCACGACCCTGCCTGCCGATGTGACGGATTTTCCCCAAGCCGAGCGTGTCCTGCTCCGCCTGTGCGAGACCATCGGCACCCGGCTGCGGCACGATGGCAAAGCCGCCGCCTGCGTCGCGGTGCGGACCAGGACTTGCCAGTTTGAAAACGCTATCCACCAGCGGCAGCTGCCCAGCGCGACGAATCGGACCGCCGCCCTGTATGACGCCGCCTGCCAGCTCCTGCGCCAGATGTGGGACCGGCGCATGCCGCTGCGCCAGCTCGGCATCCAGGTGAGCGCGATCGAAGACGCGGATTTTCTGCAGTACGATCTCTTCTCCCCTGCCGCGCCGAAGCAGTGCACCATGGACCAGGTCATGGATACGCTGCGCCAGCGCTACGGCGAGCAGGTCATTCTGCGGGCCTCGGCCCTGGGCGGCGCGGCCTTAGGCGGCGGGCTGGACCCGTCCCGCCGCACCGGCGTCACAAAACCGCTGACGCCGGAAGCGCCGGTGTGAGCGGCGCTCAGTTTCCCCCGCCGCTCTGCGCTGCTTCTTCTATTGGCCCAGCATCCCGCAACAGCTTTTGATAAAAATACAAGCCGACCGCCAGCGAGACCGCGTCCACGATCGGCTGGACCAGCATACAGCCGTAAAGCGGCAGCAGCCGATCCAGCAAAAACAGCAGCGGAATATCCAGCGCGCCCTTGCGCAGCACGGAGCAGAGCAGCGACTGCCGGGCGCAGCCCATGGCCTGGAACTGCACGATGAGCGGATAACAGACCGACATCAGCGGCATCGCCACGACCATCAGCCGCAAAAATTTCGCGCCGTAGGTGATCGTCTCGCTATCCTTTATAAACAGCCCCGCCAGCTGGGGGGAAAAGCATTCATAGGCCACCAGGCACAGCAGAGAAAAGCCGACGGCCAGCGCCGTTCCAAACCGGAAGGCCGCCCGGCGGCGCGCCGTATTCCCAGCGGCGTGGTGATACGCCAGCAGCGGCAGCAGCCCATTGCTGGCCCCGATGGAAAAATACAGGGGCAATTGATCCAGCTTCTTGACGATCCCCAGCGCGGCGACTGCCGCCGTCCCATAGCCGGAGACAAATTTTGAAAGCGCCGCCACGGAGACGACCGTCAGCGCATACTGGACCGACGCCGGGATGCCGATCCTCACAATCTCAGCCAGGTACCGCCGCGTCTGGCGCAGGTACCGCGGGCTGAGCCGCAGGACCGTATGCCGCTTGCCAAAAATCAGCCAAACGAGGAAAAACACCGCCGCCAGCGTATTTGACACCGCCGTGGCAAGCCCGGCTCCTGCCGCGCCGAGCCCGGCAAAACGGGGCAGGATCAGCAGCGGGTCCAGCAGCACATTGACGCAGCCGCCCAGGCAAACGCCCAGCGCCGCGACCAAAGACCGCCCCTCCGCCCGGACCAGATTGGCAAGCAAAATATTCAGGACCGTCCCGACGCCACCCGCTGCGATGACCCACTTGGCATAAGCCAGCGCCGGGGCACGGGTCGCCGCCGTCGCGCCGCACCATTGCAAAATCGGCGACGCGGCGCACCAAAAGAGGCCGGAAAACAGCACGGCGCTGCCCAAGCCAAACCAGAACGCGATCGCCGAGACGGCGCTGGCCGCCTCCGGCGCCTGCTTGCCCAGTTGCCGGGCCACCTGGCTGGCGCCGCCGATGGCAAAGAGATTGGAAATTGCCGTCAGCATCAAAAACGCCGGCATGGAGACCGTCACCGCCGCCGTCTGGTCCGGCGCGTTGAGCAGGCCGACGAAATACGTATCAGCCAGATTATAGAGCAAAACGACCATCTGGCTGAAAATTGCCGGGACGATCTGCTTCAGCACCGCCTGCCGGATCGGCAGTCCGTCAAACCGGTCACGCCGGGCCTGCACCTCGTCCATGTGGTTCCCCTCCTCTTTCTGTATGCCGCCCGGCGGCGTTACGCATTGCGATAATCCAGATACTCCAAAAACCGCTTGACCGCCATGGAGGCGGTTTTTTTATCCCGCAGCGCCAGGACGATCTGCCGGTACGCCGGGACGTCCAGCTCCTTGGCGACGATCTGGTACGGCGTATGCTTGAGGATCAGCTCCGGCAGCATACTGATGCCAAGGCCGCCCTCCACCAGCGCCATGACGGCGTAATCGTCCCACGTCGTGAAGTGGACCCGGGGCGTCAGCCCGTTGCGCTCAAAAACCTCGGAGATCTCCGCCTTCGCGCCCTTTTCCAGCAGCATAAACGGCTCCTGGCACAGCGCGGCGATAGGGACCTTCTCCAGCTTGGCCAGCGGATGGTCCACCGGCAGCGTCGCCAACAGCCGGTCCTGCTCCAAGGGGATAATCTCAAAGGTCGGGCAGGTCGGCAGGCGCACAAAGCCGCAATCGACCCGGCCCTCTTTGATCCACTCCTCGATCTCCGTATAATCACCCAACAGCAGCTCGTAGTCGATGCCAGGATAGTCCTTCTGAAAGGCCCGGATGATATTCGGCAGCCAGTGGGTGGCAATGCTGGAGATCGTCCCGATGCGGATAATGCCGGATTGAACGCCGTGGAGGCTGTCCACCTGGGTCTGCAGCTCCTCGTAGCTCTGGCACAGGTTCTTAACAAAGGGCAGCAGCTGGGAGCCGTCGCTGGTCAGCTTGACACCAGACCGGTTGCGCTCCAGCAGCGTCAGGTTCCACTCCCGTTCCAAGTCGCTGATCATCCGGCTGACGCCGGACTGGGAGTAATTCAGCCGCTCCGCCGCCCGCGTAAAGCTGCCGTACTCCACGGTTTTGAGAAATGCCAAATATTTTAACGGCTGCATCGCGCCACCCCCCCAGTTTCCTACTGTTTTCATCCCAAAAAGCCTCGCAGTCGCGTTTGCGCGCATGTCAAACGCTTTCTGGTTCACTCTTTTCATTCCGTTTTGTGCTGCTCATTATGATAAATATTCGTTTTTCAAATGCTTTACTCTATGATACAATACTTTCCAATAGAACGCAAGGGGCTGGGCCGCGCTTTTTCGCCGGAGCTCGCCACCATGCGTGGGCCGCGCAATTGGCTCCTGCGCGGCGAATTTGGAAGGGCGGAAGTCGCGTATCCGGCGCCGCCTTCAGATAGGAGAAAGAAATTATGTCAAGCGCAACCATCTGTATTTTGATCACGATCTTCGTCTACTTGGTCGGGATGCTGCTCATCGGCTTCCACTACGCCAAGAAGAACGAATCCTCTTCCGATTTCTATCTCGGCGGCCGAAAGCTGGGCCCGCTGGTGACGGCCATGAGCGCCGAGGCTTCAGATATGTCCAGCTATCTGCTGATGGGCCTGCCGGGCCTGGCGTATCTCTCTGGCCTGGCCGACGTCGGCTGGACGGCCATTGGCCTTGCCGTCGGGACGTATCTCAACTGGCTCTTTACGGCAAAGCGGCTGCGTCGCTATACCCACATCACCGGCTCGTTCACCCTGCCCCAGTTCTTCTCCCGCCGCTACCGGGATGAAAAGAGCATTCTCTCGGCCATCGCCGCGATCATCATTATCATCTTCTTCATCCCCTATACGGCCTCCGGCTTTGCCGCCTGCGGCAAGCTGTTCCACTCCCTGTTCGGCGCAAATTATATGACGACAATGATCATCTCCGCGATCGTTATCGTCGCCTACACCGCAGCAGGCGGCTTCCTGGCCGCTTCGACGACGGACTTTATCCAGAGCATCATCATGACGATCGCCCTGCTGTTCGTGCTGATCTTTGCGACAGTCTCCGCCGGCGGTGTGGACGCCGTCATGGAAAACGCCAAGGCCCTGCCCGGCTATCTCAGCCTGACCTCCACCTATGTGGCAGACTCCGGCAGCAGCCAGTCTTATAACCTGCTGCATATTATTACGACGGTCTCCTGGGGCCTGGGCTACTTCGGTATGCCCCATATCCTGCTGCGGTTTATGGCCATCGACGACGAGAAGAATTTGAAGCTCTCCCGCCGCGTCGCCTCCGTCTGGGTCACCATCGCCATGGGCATCGCCGTCTGCATCGGCATCGTCGGCAAGGAGCTCAGCAACACCGGTGCGATCGCACAGCTCTCCGGCAATAATACGGAGACCATCATCGTCAAAATTGCGGACCTTCTCTCCAAGCACGGCATTCTGCCCGCACTAATGGCCGGTCTTGTTCTCTCCGGCATCCTGGCCAGCACCATGTCCACGGCGGACTCCCAGCTGCTGGCCGCGTCCTCCAGTGTATCGGAAAACCTGCTGCGGGAGACGCTGCATCTGAACATCTCGGAGAAAAAGAGTATGCTGGCCGCCCGGATCACCGTGGTCATCATCGCCATCCTGGGCGTCATCATCGCCCGGAATCCGGATAGCTCCGTATTCGGCATCGTCTCCTTCGCCTGGGCAGGCTTCGGCGCTGGCTTTGGCCCGCTGGTCATCTGCTCCCTGTTCTGGAAGCGTACGACGCTCCCCGGCGCGATCGCAGGCATGGTCGCAGGCGGCGCAACGGTCTTTATCTGGAAATACCTGGTCAAGCCCCTGGGCGGCGTGTTCGGCGTCTATGAGCTTCTGCCCGCATTCCTGGTCGGCCTGCTGTTCATCGTCGTTGTCAGCCTCTGCACCAAGGCTCCGGCGCAGGATGTGATGGACGAGTTTGAAAGAGCCCGTTCCAACGAAGCGCTCTAAGCGCCGCACCAGCTTAAACAATCCCCATACACAAACCACTTCCCCGCTGCGCCACCTGGTGCAGCGGGGATTTATTTTTGCACTTTGGATTGACAAAGCGCCCCATGATCCTTATACGTTTAACGGCTGGCACACCGGCCTTGGAGGAACCAATGTCATTTCAAAACCGCCGCATCTTAGACCCGAAGCAACTCCTTTGCTACAACGAAGCTTTCGCATTTCTTGCAGTTCTTGTATCAAAAGATGATATTACAATTGAATCATTCGAAGCATCGGAATCACGCGCTGCACCTGCTGCGCAAGTTGACCCGGCAGGAGCGCATCGCATGGGGCGCATCGCTTTTCCTGGTAACTGGCACAAATCTTGCAGCAGGCCGCCCAGATTCCCTCACGCTGGCAGCCGCCTGGGTCGGTATCACATCCCTGCTCTTTGCCGCGAAGGGGCAGGCTCTGGCGCAGCTGCTGATGACCGTATTCAGCCTTCTCTATGGTCCTGAATTTTGCGATCTTCTTTCTGAACGATCTCTACGGCTTTTTCTGCTGGAAAAAGCGCGAGCGCCTACAGCCCACCGCCTAAAGCCGGGCGCTTTTCCCCACTTGCAGGCATATGAATCAAAAAATCGTGCCGGTTTGATCCCCAGCACGATTTTTTTGCGCTTTCACGCCTTCCGAATGACAGAAAAACGCCCCCATCACCTGAATAAAC
>CAUBQU010000083.1 GCA_958438185.1 uncultured Oscillospiraceae bacterium | reverse complement strand
CCTTCATAAAAATACGGCTTGCAGCCCGGTTTAGGGGCTGCAAGCCGTATTTTTATACTTTTCTTACATTTTATCCGGCGCCTGGAAGCCCAGCAGGTCGATACAGGTCTCCAGAATGGATTTGGCCAGCGCGATCAGGGCCAGATAACCCTGGCGCTTCTCAGCGTCTTCCTCCGTCAGGATGCGGGTCTCGTGGTAGAAGCTGTTGACATAGCCTGCCAGCTCGTAGATATACGCGCAGATCAAATTCGGTGCCAGGTCGCGGTAGGCGGCGGTCAGCTGGTCTGCAAAGCGGGTGATGCCCAGCATCAGGTTCCGGGCGCTGTCATTTTCCGGCAGCGCGATGGGCAGACGGTCAGCGTCGACACCGGCCTTGGCCAGAATCGACTTGACCCGGACGATGGTATAGAGAATATACGGCCCGGTGTTGCCCTCAAAGGCAGAGAAGCGGTCCAGATCGAAGATATAATCCTTCGTCGGCTGGTTGCACAGGTCGCCATATTTCAGCGCGGCCAGGGCGATCATCTCCGCCGTGCGGCGCATCTGGGCGGGCTCGACGACCTGGTTGTCCTCGATTTTGTGATAGACGAAGTCCGTCGTCTCTTCGATGAGCCGGTCCAGCCGCATGACGCCGCCCTCACGGGTCTTGAAGGGCTTGCCGTCCTTGCCGTTCATGGTGCCAAAGCCCAAAAATTGCAGCTTCGTCTCCGGCTTTACGATCTGGCCCTTGCGGGCGGCGCGGAACACCTGCTCAAAGTGCAGGCTCTGGCGCTTATCGACGACATAGAGCACCTCATCCGGGGCAAAGTCCTGCATTCGCTGCACCAGAGTTGCCAGATCTGTCGTGGCGTAAAGCGTTGCACCGTCGGACTTGACGAGGATGCAGGGGGGAACCTCCTTCGTGTCCTCCGGCAGGGCCACGGGGACGACCAGCGCGCCCTCGGATTCCTCCGCCAGGCCCAGGCGCTTCATTTGCTCGATCATCGGCGGGATATAGGGCTGGGCGTCGCTCTCGCCGAGCCAGATATCAAAGCTGACATTGAGGTTCCCGTAGTTTTTCTTGAGGTCCGCCACGGACACGCGCATAATATGCGCCCACAGGGCCCGGCAGCCCCGGTCGCCCTGCTGCAGCTTCGCCGTCGCCGCGTGGGCTTCGGCAGCAAAGGCCGCGTCCTGCTTGCTCTTGGCCGAGGCAGTGGGATAGATCTCCTCCAGCTCAGAGATGGTGAAGGGGGCCTCTGCCGGGTAGTCCCCGGTGAAATGCTCGTCAAAATACGGCAGTTCCGGCTGACGGCAACGCAGCTCCGCGATGATCAGGCCCATCTGCAGGCCCCAGTCGCCCATGTGGATATCGCCGGTGACGTCATTGCCAAAATAGCGGTAGATGCGCTTGATGCTCTCGCCAATGATCGCGCTGCGCAGGTGCCCGACGTGCAGCGGTTTTGCCACATTGGGGCCGCCGTAGTCGATCACGACCTTGCGGGGCGCGGCCTCCGGCGCCAGGCCGAAGTGGGGCGCGGCCTGCATCTCGCGCAGGTAATCCCGCAGGTAGGCGCCGGACAGCTTTAGGTTGATAAACCCGGGCATGCAGGCGTCCACGGAAGAAAACATCTCGCTGCCCGCAAGCGCCTGGGCCACCGCCTGGGCGATCTTGATGGGCGCGGTTTTATATTGTTTGGCGGCAGGCAGGCTGCCGTTGCACTGAAATTCGCAAAGATCCGGCCGGTTCGAGACGGTGACCTTCCCATAGGCTGCGTCAAACCCAGCGGCGGCAAAGGCCGCGGAGACCTCGGCGGAAATCAGATCGACTAGTTTCGTCATAGCTTCTGCTCTCCTTTGTGCTGTTCCATCGGTATTACAGTTATCATACCAAAAAGCACTCCTTTTGTACAGCGAAAATTCAGAAAAACCACCGGACGCTCCAGCTTGCCAGCAAAAACCCCGTCAGATCCGCGAGGAGCGCCGCCGGAATGGCATAGCGGGTCTTATGCACCCCCGCCGCGCCGAAATAGACGCAGATCGTATAAAACGTCGTCTCCGTCGAGCCGAGCATCACGGCAGCGGTCAGGCCGATGGGGGAATCCGGGCCGTACTGGGCGATGAGCGACGCGCCGACGGCCAGGGCCGCGCTGCCGGAAATGGGCCGGATCAGCACAAGGCCCAGCGTCTGGGGCGGGATGCCCGTCCAGGCAAGCACCGGGCCGAGAAACCGCTCCAGCAGCTGCACCGCACCGGCGGCCTGGAGCATCTGCACCGCCGTCAGCAAAACGATAAGGGCTGGGGCAATGTGCGCCAGCATCTGCAAGCCGTCCGCCGCGCCCCGCACCATCAGGCCATAGCTGTCGGCCCGCTTGCGCAGGCTGTAGCAGCTGGCCCCTAGTAACAGCAGCGGGACGACGGCATCTGTCAGCGCCGCCATCGGGCAAACAGCCCCGCCGCCAGCAGCCCAACGGTGACAGACCCCAGAGACGTGAGCCAGACAGCAGGCAGAATCGCAAAGGGCCGGGCAGCCCCGGCAGATGCGCGCAGCGCGGCGACCGTCGTCGGAAGCAGCTGGATGGACGCGGTATTCAGCACGATCAGGCGGCATATCTCATCCGACGCCGCCGCACCACCCCCGGACAGCCGGTGCATCCGCTGCACGGCGGCGATTCCCAGCGGCGTGGCCGCATTGCCCAGACCCAGGAGATTGGCCGTGAAATTCCCGCTGATCTTCTCCAGCGCCTGTGCATCCCGGGCGGCGGCAGGAAACAGGCGGCCCAGCAGCGGCCGCAGCAGCGCCGCCAGCTTCGCCGAAAGGCCGCTGCCCTCCATCACTGCCGCCAGCCCGGCCCACAGGCACAGGGGTCCCGCCAGAGAAAGGCAGAGCTGCGCGCCCCGCTCCGCCCCAGCCATCGCCGCAGCAGAGACCGCGCCCAGCTGCCCGGAGATCGCCCCGGCCAGCACCGCCAGCAGCAGCATCCCGCTCCAGATCCACGCCATCGCCATATCGCATCCCCCCTGCCCTACCCTATGCCCCGCCCCGGCGGGACATGCATTTTTCATTGACAAGCCGTCGCGGCGCGATTATACTAAAGATAGGAATTTACTAGGGATTTTCCCGGAAAGCGTGATTTTATGAAAAAATTGTTCCGTGCAATGCTGAGTGAGTTGCAGCAGGGCCGCAATGTTGTGCTGTGCAGCATCATCGCCTCTTCCGGGTCGACCCCCCGGGGGACGGGCGCAAAAATGGCCGTGTTTGAAGACGGCTCTACATTGGGGACCGTTGGCGGCGGCGCCGTCGAATACCACACCGAGCTGCTGGCCCGCGAGATCCACAAGACCCGTCAATCCCAGTCCAAGGGCTTTTTGCTGACGAAAAATGATGTGGCGGACATCGGCATGATCTGCGGCGGCGCTGTGACGGTCTACTTCCAGTTCCTGGATGCCGCAAAGCCGGAGACGACCGCGCTGATCTCCCATATCCTGACCCTTCTGCAGACCAACGCCAATTCCTGGCTGATCCTGGCCATGCGGGACGGCTGCGTCTGGTCCATGGGCACCTATGATGAGAAAAATGGCCTGCAGTATACCGACGCGCTGACCCTGGAGCAGCTGCAGCCGATGCTGCAGAATCGCGCCGTATTGCAGCAGGGGCCGCTCAGCTTCTATATTGAGCCCCTGGTCGTTGCCGGGACGGTCTATGTCTTCGGCGGCGGGCATGTCTCCCAGGAGCTGGTGCCGGTCCTGAGCCATGTGGATTTCCGCGTCGTCGTTTTTGAAGAGCGGCCTGAATTCTGCACGAAAGAGCGCTTCCCGACGGCGGTCGATACCGTCCTGGGTGACTTTGCAAAGATCAGCGAGAAAATCGAGATCAAGCCCTGTGATTATGTCGTCATCATGACCCGGGGCCATATGGCGGACCGGACAGTCCTCGCCCAGGCGCTGAAGGCGCACCCGGCTTACGTCGGCGTGATCGGCAGCCGGAAGAAGATCGCAAAAACAAACGAGCTCATGTGGGAGGCCGGGCTGACGAAGGAAGACACTGACCGGGTCCACGCCCCCATCGGCCTTGCCATCGGCGCGGAGACCCCGGCGGAGATCGCCATCAGCGTCGCAGGCGAAATGATCGCCTTCCGGGCCGGGCTGGAAGCTTGAACGTCTTTCTGACCGGGCCCCGGCAGATTGGGAAATCCACAGCGGTGCGGCGCTATCTGGCAGGCTGCGGCCTGCACTATGGCGGCTTTTTCACCGCCTGGGGCCCAGACGACCGCCTGCATCTGCTGCGCGCCGCCGACCCGGACGCGCGCATGAGCGCGGCGACTGCCGTCGCCCACCGCGCAAGTACCCAGGTCCAGGCCGACGCGACGGCCTTTGACCGCCTGGGCTGCCAGGCGCTGGAAGCACCGGCGCAGCTGCTGGTCCTGGACGAGCTGGGCTTTTTGGAGCGGGATGCCGCGGCCTTCCGCCGCCGCATCGAGCAGGTGCTGGACGGGCCAACGCCGGTCCTCGGCGTCGTGCGGCAGTCAGGCAGCTTGTTTCTGCCCGCGCTGCAAGCCCGAGCGGACACAGTCGTTCTGACCGTCACCCTGGAAAACCGGGACGCCATCCCAGCGCTGCTTTGCCAATATTTGCCGAAAGGCGCATCACAGCAATAGCAAAACGCAGAGGCCAAAATTTGGTCTCTGCGTTTTTGGCGCTTACAGCACCTTGACTTCAATATGATAGGAGATCGTCCCCAGTGGTTCGTTTTCAACATCAACGGCATAGTCCAAGTCGAACGCGCCGCCGTCCCAGTCCAGGTCCAGCTCCAGCTTCCGGGTCGTGACCCGGACCAGCAGCGCGCCCTCGCCGATATCATACAGCGACTCGCTGGCGCCGCCAGGGGTAAACTCCAGGGCCATCTCCACCGCTCCGGTGCGGATTAGAGCAATATGTCCCTCGCGCAGGCGGAATGTCGTCGTTGTTCCCTCCATGCCGGTCAGCTCGCTCTCCTCATAGCGGACATCAAAGCCGCCCTCGGCGCGGCAAAGCTTGCCTGCCGTCTTCAGCTCCACCTGCTCAGGCTCCTCGCCGTAGGTCGTATGGATGCCTGAGATGGAGAGGATCACATCCCGGGTCTGTTGTTCCAGCTCTGTCTTCACGTGTCGGCCTCCATGGCGCACGCCAGCAGCTGGTCGATCAGCTCCGTGCAGGCAATGCCGCTGGCCTCAAACAGCTTCGGGTACATGGAGATCGACGTGAAGCCCGGGATCGTATTGATCTCATTGAAGACGACCGCATCCCCCTGGTAGGTGACGAAGAAATCCACCCGGCTCAGCCCCTGGCAGCCGATGGCCTGATAGACCCGCACCGCCGTCTCCCGGACCTGCTCGGCGGCCTCATCGCTGATGCGGGCAGGGATCAGAGTCCTGGATTGCTCGGAGAGATATTTTGCGTCGTAGCTGTAAAACTCTGCACCAGCGTCGATCTCGCCGCAGACGGACGCCACCGGCGTATCATTGCCCAGCACGGCGACCTCGACCTCGTGGCCGTCGATAAACTCCTCAACCAGCACCTTGCGGTCAAACCGCAGGGCTTCGACCAGCGCCGCCTGCAGCGCCGCCCGGTCCTTTGCCTTGGAGACGCCAACGGAAGAACCCGTCCCGGCGGGCTTGACAAATACGGGGTAGGCAAAGTGAGCCTCCAGCCGGTCCAGCAGCTCCTCCGGGTGATGGGCAAAGGCGGCATCCGTCACCAGCTCCCAGCCCGCCTGGCGGACGCCGGCGCGGTCGGCCACCAGCTTGGTCATGCTCTTATCCATCGCGATGGCCGAGGCCGCCACGTGGGGCCCGACGTAGGCGATCCCCGCCAGCTGCAGCAGGCCCTGGACCGACCCATCCTCGCCGTTTTCGCCGTGGAGCACCGGGAAGACGACGTCGATATGCTGGCGCACAACACTGTCGCCCTCAAAGATCAAAAGGCCCTGCCCCCGCACCGGCGAGATCGCCGCGGGGCGGTTATCCGGGTGGTCCTGCCAGGTCTGGGCGGGCAGCTCGCGGTAATCCGTCCCAGCGTAATAGAGCCACTGCCCGGCCCGGGTGATACCCACCGGCACGACATGATATTTTTCCCGGTCAATATTGTTCAAAATGCATTCTGCAGAACGAAGCGATACCTCATGCTCCGGCGACATGCCGCCAAACAGGATGCAAACTGTCTGCAGCAACAAAAAAAGCTCAACTATCCACGGAAGGTTTTATCCACTCTATAATATGCGATTTTCCCCGC
>CAUBQU010000082.1 GCA_958438185.1 uncultured Oscillospiraceae bacterium | reverse complement strand
CATGAGGATTTTATTATGAAACTATGGTCCGGACGGTTTCAGAAGGAAACCGACAGCTTAGTCAACGACTTCAACTCCTCCATCCGCTTTGACAGCAGAATGTACCGGGAGGATATCGCAGGCTCCGTCGCCCATGCGGCGATGCTGGGCCAGTGCGGCATTATTGCAAAAGAAGATGCCGACGCCATCATCGCCGGCCTGCAGGCGATTCTGGCTGATGTCGAGGCGGGGAAGATCGAATTTTCCGCCGATCAGGAGGATATCCACATGAATGTGGAGACGCTCCTGACCCAGCGCATCGGCGATGCCGGCAAGCGTCTGCATACGGCCCGGAGCCGGAATGATCAGGTGGCCGTCGATCTGCGGCTGTACCTGAAGCAGGAGATCGGCACGATCATCGGCCAGATCCTGCACTTCCAGCAGGTCCTCCTGCGCCAGGCTAAGCAGTACCAGGATGCCGTCATGCCCGGCTACACCCACCTGCAGCGGGCCCAGCCCATCTCCTTTGCGCAGCATCTGCTAGCCTATGCCAATATGCTCTGCCGGGACGTCACCCGCCTGGAGGACTGCCGGGAGCGGATGGACGAATGTCCCCTGGGCAGCGGCGCGCTGGCTGGGACGACCTATCCCATCGACCGGATGCAGACGGCCCAGGCCCTGGGCTTCCGCCAGCCAATGTCCAACAGTCTCGACGGCGTTTCGGACCGGGATTATGTCATTGAGCTTTTGAGTGGGCTTTCGATCCTGATGATGCATCTTTCCCGCTTTGCCGAGGAGACGATCCTCTGGTGCAGCTGGGAATTCCGCTATATTGAGCTGGACGACGCCTATTCCACCGGCTCGTCCATCATGCCGCAGAAGAAGAACCCCGATGTGGCAGAGCTGGTCCGGGGCAAGACGGGCCGGGTCTACGGCGCGCTCGTCAGCCTGCTGACGACGATGAAGTCCTTGCCCCTGGCCTATAATAAGGACATGCAGGAGGACAAGGAGCCGGTCTTCGACGCGGTCGATACCGTCAAGCTGTGCCTGCCGGTGTTTGCCGCCATGATCGACACCATGAAGGTTCATACGGAGAACATGCGTCAGGCGGCCAACCGAGGCTTTATCAACGCCACCGACTGCGCCGATTATCTGACGAAAAAGGGCATGCCCTTCCGGGATGCCTACACGACGGTCGGCAAGCTGGTCTATTACTGCACACAGCAGGGCAAGACGCTGGAGCAGCTCTCTCTTGCGGAGCTGCAGGACCTCTCGCCCCTGTTTGGCGAGGACGTATACACGGCGCTGGATATGCAAAACTGCATGGAGCAGCGCAAGAGCTACGGCGGCCCGGCCATTCAGGAGACGACCCGCCAGATCGAGGCCATCGCGGCCTTTATTGAGGAAAGAACATGAAGCCTATCGTATATATTGACGGAAAAGAGGGCACCACCGGCCTGCAGATCTACGACCGGATCGGCGCCCGGGACGATATTACCCTGCTGCTCATCGACGAGGACAAGCGGAAGGACCCGGCGGAGCGCCAGAAGCTGATGAACGCGGCGGACCTGGTCTTTCTCTGCCTGCCGGACGCGGCTGCCCGGGAGGCGGTGACGCTGGTGACAAATCCCGCCACCCGCATCATCGACGCCTCGACGGCCCACCGCACCAGCCCCGGCTGGGACTATGGCTTTGCCGAGCTTTCGCCCCGGCACCGGGCTGCCATCCAGGCCTCCCGCCGGGTCGCAAACCCGGGCTGCCACGCCTCGGGCTTTATCGCCATTGTCTACCCCCTGGTGGCCTGCGGCCTTTTGCCGCCGGATGCGCTGCTGTCCTGCCACTCCATCACCGGGTATTCCGGTGGGGGCAAGAAGATGATCGCCCAATATGAAGCGCCGGACCGTCCGGCGGAGCTGGACAGCCCCCGGCAGTACGGCTTGAGCCAGACCCACAAGCACCTGCCGGAGATGCAGAAGATCTGCGGGCTTGCCCACGCGCCGATTTTTAACCCCATCGTGGCGGACTTTTATAAGGGCATGGCCGTCTCCGTCCCGCTGCACAGCGCTTGGGTCGGCGGCAGAAGCGCCGAGGAGGTGCGTCAGGCCCTGGCGGCGCATTACGAGGGGCAGGCGCTGGTGCATGTTGCCCCGGAAGTCGTCTGCGACGGTATGCTGGCCAGCAATCCGCTGGCTGGGACGAATGAGATGGAGCTGTGCGTCTGCGGTAACGCGGAGCGGATGACTGTTGTTGCCCGGTTTGATAACCTGGGCAAGGGCGCGTCTGGCGCAGCGGTGCAAAATATGAATCTGATGCTGGGCTTTGCGGAAAAGGCCGGGCTTTGATAAAGGAGAAAACGTATGATGAAGGAAATCACCGGCGGCGTGTGCGCCGCCACCGGCTTTACGGCGTCGGGCCTGCGCTGCGGCGTCAAAGCCAATGCCCGGCCGGACCGGAAGGATCTGGCGCTGCTCTATTCGGAAAAGCCCTGCAGCGCGGCGGGCATGTTTACGACGAACCAGGTCAAGGCGTCCTGTGTGCAGCTTTCCATGCGCCATGTGGAAAACGGCCGGGCCCAGGCTGTCGTCGCCAATAGCTGCAATGCCAACGCCTGCGCGCCCCAGGGCATGGAAAACGCCATGCGTATGTGCCAGGCGGCGGCAAAGCTTCTCAAGGTCGACCCGGCGGATATGATCGTCGCGTCCACCGGCGTCATCGGCCAGCGGCTGAATATTGAAGCCATCGAGGCCGGTCTGCCGGAGGCCTACAGCCAGCTGCGCCGGGACGGGTCCGACGACGCGGCCCATGCCATCATGACGACGGACACCGTCAAGAAGGAATACGCCTTTGAGACCGTCATCGACGGCAAGACCGTCCGCCTGGGCGGCATTTCCAAGGGCTCCGGCATGATCCACCCGAATATGGGGACGATGCTCTGCTTCCTGACAACGGACTGCGCCATTTCCCCCGCAATGCTGCGCAAGGCCCTGCAGGAGGCCGTCCGCGTCTCGTTCCACCGCATCAGCGTTGACGGCGATACGTCGACGAATGACACCTGCGTCATCCTGGCCAACGGGATGGCTGGCAATGCAGAAATTCAGGAGCCGGGTGCTGACTATGACGCTTTTTTGCAGGTCCTGACGGCGCTGTGTGTCCGCCTGGCCCGGGATATGGCCGCCGACGGTGAGGGGGCAAAGCACCTCATTACCTGCTGTGTCCAGCATGCTGCCACGGAAGCCCAGGCCGAGTGCATCGGCAAGAGCGTCATCGCTTCGACCCTGACGAAGGCCGCAATCTTCGGCTGCGATGCCAACTGGGGCCGCGTCCTGTGCGCCATGGGCTACTCTGGCGAGCAGTTTGACCCGGAGGCGGTCGATGTCGCCTTTGCCAGCTGCGCCGGGCGCATCCTGGTCTGCGATCATGGCAAGGGCCTGGACTTTGACGAAGACCTGGCCAAGAAGATCCTGACGGAGAAAGAAGTCATCATCGAGATCGATCTGCGGGCAGGCGACGCAACGGCCACCTGCTGGGGCTGCGACCTGACGTATGATTATGTCCGCATCAACGGCGACTACCGGACCTGAGGAGGCGGCGCGTATGCAGTTATCTCATATGGATCGGGCGCAGGTGCTGGCCGAGGCCCTGCCGTATATCCAGAAGTATTATAAAAAGACCATCGTCGTCAAGTACGGCGGCAACGCGATGGTCTCGGAGGACTTGCGAAAATCCGTCATTTCGGATATTATTCTATTGAAGCTGGTCGGCATCAATACTGTCGTCGTCCACGGCGGCGGGCCGGAGATCAACCACATGCTCGATAAGGTCGGCAAGGAGAGCAAATTTGTCGACGGCCTGCGCTATACGGACCAGGAGACGATGGATATTGTCCAGATGGTCCTGTGCGGTAAGGTCAATAAGGACCTGGTTGCGACGCTTACCGCCGCTGGCGGCAGCGCCGTCGGCCTGTGCGGGCTGGATGGCAATATGCTCCAGGCCCAGCGCCGGGTCGTCAACGGCAAGGAGTACGGCCTGGTGGGCGATGTCATAAAAGTCGACCCGACGGTCATTCACAACGCCATTGCCAATGAGTATATCCCTGTCATCTCCACCGTCGCCCGGGGGGTAGATGGCGAGAGCAGCTATAATATCAACGCCGATACCGCTGCCGCCCAGATCGCTGTGGCGCTGGGTGCGGAAAAGCTGATCTTGCTGACGGACACCCGGGGCCTGCTGCGGGATGTGCACGACGAGAGCACGCTGATCTCCGAGGTCCGTACCAGCCAGGTGCCGGAGCTGATCGAAGCGGGCGTGATCCAGGGCGGCATGATCCCGAAGGTCAACTGCTGCGTGGATGCCGTTGCCAACGGCGTGCACCGCACGCATATTTTGGACGGCCGGGTCCGTCATTCGATTTTGATCGAGGTGCTCTCCCATGCGGGCATTGGCACCATGATCTGGTGAGGAGGGAACGCTTATGACCTTTGCAGAAATTCAGGAAAAAGATTCGCAATATATCCTCAATACCTACGCACGGAATCCCATCGCCATTGACCATGGCAAGGGTGCGACGCTTTACAGCGTGGATGGAAAGAAGTACATCGACTTCACCTCCGGCATCGGCGTCAATTCCCTGGGCTACGGCAACGAGACCTGGGTGCAGGCCATCACGGCCCAGGCGCAGAAGCTGGCGCATATTTCCAATCTGTACTATACCGAGCCCGCCCCGCGGCTTGCCGAGAAGCTCTGCAAGCGCACGGGCCTTGCCGGGGTATTTTTTGCAAACTCCGGCGCGGAGGCCAATGAAGGGATGCTCAAGGTCGCCCGGAAATACTCCAGCGACCGCTACGGCGAAGGCCGCGGCACGGTCATCACCCTGCGCAACTCCTTCCACGGCAGAACGATGAACACCCTGATGGCCACGGGGCAGGATCATTTCCACAAGCATTTCTACCCCTTCCCGACGGGCTACCGCTACGCCCCGGCCAACGATCTGGCTGCGCTGGAGCAGGCGGCGGGGGACGATGTCTGTGCCGTCATGATGGAGCTGGTCCAGGGCGAGGGCGGCGTCAATCCGCTGCAGGTGGATTATGTCTGCCAGGTGGCGGCTCTCTGCCGGGAGCGGGATTGGCTCCTGCTCATTGACGAGGTGCAGACCGGCATTGGCCGCACCGGCACCCTCTTTGCCTGGCAGCAGTTCGGCATTGAGCCGGATGTGGTCAGCTTTGCCAAGGGCATCGCCAGCGGCCTGCCCTTCGGCGGCTTCCTGGTCAATGCCAAGTGCCGCGGCGTCCTGACGCCGGGGGACCACGGCTCGACCTTCGGCGCGAACCCCATCGCCGCCGCCGCCGGGAATGTCGTGCTCGATACGCTGACGGACGAATTTTTGGAAGCGGTCAAGCAGAAGGGCCAGTACCTGCGGGAGAAGATCGAGGCCATGGACAGCCCGTATACCAACGGTGTCCGGGGTCTGGGTATGATGCTGGGCGTCGGCGTCCAGGGTATGACTCACAAGGAGCTGTGCGCCAAGCTGCGGGACGCGGGCCTGCTGTGCCTGACGGCGGGCGGGGATACCCTGCGCCTGCTGCCGCCGCTGGTCATTACGAAAGAAGAGATGGACGAAGGCCTGGCCATTATGACCCAGGTCATGAAAGGAGCATAATATGCAGCAGCATTTTCTGAAATTATTGGACTTCACCCCCGCTGAGATCCAGCAGCTCATCGACACGGCGGCAGATCTCAAAGCAAAGAAAAAGGCGGGCCAGGCCCACCGCTATCTCGAGGGCAAGAATGTCGCCCTGATTTTCGAAAAATCCTCCACCCGGACCCGCTGCGCCTTTGAAGTCGCGGCGTACGATCTGGGGATGCACACGACGTACCTCGGCCCCACCGGCTCCCAGATGGGCAATAAAGAGTCCATCGCCGATACGGCCCGGGTCCTGGGCCGGATGTATGACGGCATCGAGTACCGGGGCTTCGGCCAGACCATCGTCGAGGACCTGGCAAAATACGCCGGTGTCCCGGTCTTCAACGGCCTGACCAATGAATTCCACCCCACCCAGATTTTGGCGGACTTCCTGACGGTCCAGGAGCACTTTGGCCATCTGAAGGGCATCAAGCTCGTCTATATGGGCGACGCCCGCTATAACATGGGCAACTCCTTGATGGTCGGCTGCGCCAAGATGGGGATGCACTTTGTCGCCTGCGCGCCGGAGAAGTACTTCCCGGACCAGGCCCTGATCGCCCAGTGCCAGGCCATCGCCGCCGAGACCGGCGCGACGCTGGAATTCAATTCCGACCC
>CAUBQU010000081.1 GCA_958438185.1 uncultured Oscillospiraceae bacterium | reverse complement strand
ATATTGTCCGGCGGCCTGCCGGGCCTGGCGCAGCAGCGCTTCGTCGGAAATGCCGCCGTCCGCGCCGTCTCGCAGGAGAAAGATTGCCTGCTCAAACAGCTTGGTATCCGGCGGCCGGACGACGATCACCTGCCGCGAAACCCCTTTGACCATGCGCATCACCTCCTTTGACGTAACACCTCGATGAGACCAGTATAGCCGGGAAGCTGGAAAAATAAACCGGATCCGAATCGTTTTTACTTTTGCCAGAATAAGTGCAAACTACATAAATATAGTGTGCGATACATCGTATTTTAATAATGATTATTACGTTTTTTCGTGGGACCTCTTGACTTGTGTTAAGAAAATTTATATGATTAAGTAAACAATCTGTAAAATCACCCCTGCCGTTCTGCTGCGTGCAGGCGGCGCTTTGGGATGCGCTTGCCATTTTACAGCGCCTTTTGCTGGAATGCCAAACCAGACCGAGCCTGTTTCAGCTGCGCGTTCTTCTCGCATTCTGCAAAGCGAGGAGGGCGCGTTTTTTGTTTTGAATCACCGCAAGAGGAGATACGACGGAATGCTGTTAAAAAAGAATGCTGCAAAGAAATTGCTGGGGCGGCGGTTTCTGGCTGCCCTATTGAGCTTGCTTGTCGCTCTTGCCCCATTTTTGGGGATGCCGGTGCAGGCGGCAGTCCCTTCGGCGGACGCACCTGCGACCTGCACCCTGACCCTGTATGATATCGACCCGGACGGGAAAGACAGCGGCGCGGCGCAGACCGTCACGGCAGAGCCGGGGCGGACGCTGGAGACGATCTTCACCGCGCAGGCGACCCGCATCGGCGCAGATGGCGCGGATGCGCGCAAATGCAAGTGGTTCACCGTGGGGGAAGACGGCGCCCGCCAGGCCTTTGCTCTGACGGACACCGTGACCGGCGATCTGACGCTCTACACCTACAGCTATCGCATCCAGGTCTATCTGGATCTGGACGGCGATGGTGTGGGGCCAGACGAGGGGCAGGAGGCAGCGCTGACACTTTCCGTCCGGGCGTCGGCAAAGCTGAAGACCAGCGATTTTATTGTAAACGGCCAGGACCTGGGCGAGCTGGACTGGTATGATCTTGATGAGGAGAAGACGGTCAACCCGGCGGAGTTCTGCGCCAATGGCGTCTACCGCAGCTATCGGATTTTGGCGACGGAGCCGGCGGACGGCGTACCGCAGGCGACGGTCCGCTGCTGTGCGGCTGTGGATGGCGCCTGGGAGACGATCAATCAGATCGTGACCCGGCAGCGGACGGACTGGGGCAACCACAAGCGCTATTATTTGACCAGCGAGCAGGTCGCACATAGTTACAAAGACCTTGGCGTCACCCCAGCGCAGATCGGTGCGGACCGGCGTTTTCCCCATACAGATAGCGAATATTACGATACGCTCTGGGCAGATACGCTGCCGGAGTTGGACGAGGACTCCGGCCAATACTGGGTGCCGCTGAGCCACCGGACCTCGATCTATCTCTATTATCTGCCAAATAATGTCGAGACGAATGCAGCGTATTTCGACAGCAGCGTACCGCGGGACGACGCGGCAGTCCTGGCGGAGAATATGTTTTATTCCCTACAGGTACTGGACCCGGCGAATCTGACCCAAGGTGCGGCACTGCCGGAGCGCCAGTATATCTTCCACGGCACGGCGTGCAGCGTCACGGTGCCGCGCGTGGCGGATGTCACCTGGAGTGCGATCAATGCCCAGACCGGCGAGCCGGTCGCAATGCAGCAGGAAAGCTCTGCCGACGGCAAGTCGATCATATTCTCCCTGGCGCAGATTGAAGAACCGGTGGAGCTGGTCGCCACGGGCGCGGAACGCCTGGTGACGTACCAGGCCGACCTGACCGACCAGCTGGTCAAGCTGGGCGAGTTTACCATAAGCCGGCAGGAGATCATCCAAAACGGTACCGTCCAGGGGGAGACGACGTATTACGATCCCGCCGCTGGCGACCAATATACGGTCCTCGCGCCGGACCTGGATGTAGCAGTGGTGCAGATCACCGGCAGCAACGCTAATGCTAGGAAGCTGGCCTATTCTTTCCAGGGCTGGCAGGTCGGCGAAACGGAAACCGTCCTGCAGCCGGGGCGAACGCTGTCAGATGCCCAGCTTGCCAAGTATGCCAACAGTGCTGGGCGCGTGACCTTCAAAGCGATCTGGCAAGCAAAGGACAGCCACGACCGGATCGCGACCGTCAATTTCTTTCTGAACCTGGACAGCGAGATCTGCGATAATATGGCCAACGGCTTTGTGCCGCAGCACCAGAGCAAATTTACGTCCGCTGTTTACATGACCAGGATCTTCGGGACAGATGCCGTCAGCGGCAGCGGCGATACGCAGCTGCTGGCCCCGCCGACCGAGGCGGACACAGCTTACACCGTCGATACCCAACTGCGCAGCGCAGTCACGGCAAGCATCGAACCGGGGATCACTATGGAGGCGTTCCCCACGGATGAGGAGATCTTTGCGACGCTGCGGAAGAACAACCAGACCATTAAGCTGGATGGCCAAACGGTGCCGTCGGAGCAGCTGACCTCCGATCGCTTTACCATCCGCTGGTATGTCCTCAAATACGCGCATTCCGATGGCTGGCATATCGACGGCGTGCTGGTGGCCAAGCAGGGCCGTTTGATCGTCCGTAAGACGTTTGCCGGCGCGCAGGAAGCCATCGACGAGGTGAAGCAGAAATTCACCGTTGCTGTGACCCACGAGAATGCCGATGGGCAGTCCGTCGGGGACTATACGCTGTGCCTGGCTTCGGCGGATGCGGCGGCAGATGGCCAAACGGGCTATACCAGCTACGACCCGGAGACCCAGACCTATACCTGGTGCCTCACCGCCCGGCAGGGCCGGACCTATACGATCCAGGAGCAGGCGTATACGCTTTCAACGCAGAAATGGAATCATACCCACCGCTATCAGGTCCTCAACGAGTCAACCAATGACCGTGAGAACGGCGCGGCGCGGGCGAGCTGGCAGACCTATGACGCGGCGGGCGTGCAGGTCGCGGCGGTGGCCTACCCCAGCGATGTGCCGGATACGGCGTGCCAGACCGTGGCGTTCCAGAATATCTATGTCGAGGCGGGCATGCTGACGGTCTCGAAGATCGACTCGGTGACGGGCAACGGCCTGGCCCAGGTCAGCTTCCGCCTCAGCAGCTATGATGGCAGCGATCTGACCGTTTACCGCCGCCCCGGGACGAGCGAGTACTCGACGGACGTCAATGCCCCGGCCAGCGGATATACGGAGCGGGTGAAAGATAACCTGCTCACAACAGACGCCAACGGCAGCTTTTATATCTACCTGGCCATTGCCGGGGTGGGGCAGACTAGCGCGTCCTACTATTTGGAGGAGTCCGCGCCCCAGGGCTATGAGGGCGCGTCAAAGATCCTGGTGCGGGTCTCGGACGACGGCGTCATTGAAATGGCCAGCGAGGTGATTGAGAGCACGGCCAATGGCGGCGACTGGATCTCTGGCGAGAATACGGCGACTTTGACGATCAAAAACCGCTCCAAGCTGCTGACAGAGGTCGAGGCGGTCAAAAACTGGGATGCGACACCGGAGGAAGACCGGCTGCCGGTCAAGGTCGAGCTGTGGCGCAACGGCAGTAAGGTCCCGGGCAGCGCATATACCCAGGAGCTGAACGCGGAAAACGGCTGGACCCATACCTGGAAAAACCTGCCGCTGTTTGTCGACGGTGTGCTGGCGGTCTACAGCCTGCGGGAGATTCAGATCGGCGATACGGCCTACGACCCCGGTGCGGGCCCCGATGGCTACGCGGACTATCTGGTGAGCTACGCTCAAACACTTTACCGGGAAGGCGCCGCCGGGGTGTACAGCCAGGAGGCGACCTGGCTGGATGAAACCGGTACAGTCCACTTTGCCGACCATGCGCTGCTGCGGCTTTATAACACCCAGCGCAAGGGCGCGATCACCCTCACAAAGCTGGATGAGACCGGCGCGCCGCTGCCGGGTGCGCGTTTTACCCTCTATGCAGACCAAGCTTGCAAAACAGCGCTGGAGACGGTGCAGTCCGATACAGGCGGCTTTGTGATCTTCACAGAGCAGCCTGCCGGTACCTATTATTTCAAAGAGACCACTGCTCCGGCGGGCTTTGCGCCAAACAAAACGGTCTATGCCGTCACGATCCGCAACGGCGCGGCGACGATCACCCCGCTGACCGGGAACGGCCCGCCGCTGACGCAGATCATCAACCAGTCCGCCATGACGCTGCAGCTCTGCAAGCGCAGCACCACAGGGGCGACCTTGCCAGACGCGGAATTTACCCTGGAGCGGGATGGCGCGCTTTACGGGACTTACCAGACGGATGCCGCCGGACTGCTGACGATCCCGGCGCTGCCTGCGGGGGTCTACCAGCTGCGGGAGACGAAAAGCCCGGCGGGCTATCGGCTGCGGGAAGATGGCATCACGCTGCGGGTCGCCAGCGGCGGCATTGCCTATGTCTATACGGACGGAACGGAGGATCTGGAAGCCTGGCAGCTGCAGCAGGCGCAGGACGGCACGTATCTTCTGACGGTGACCAACGAGGCGCTCTACGAGCTGCCGGAGACCGGCGGACCTGGGACCGGCGTTATCGCGCTGCTGGGTGCGGCGTTGCTGGCGTGCGGGGGCCTGCTTTGTCTGCGCCGCAGGCGGGCCCGGGCAAGTGCAAAATAAACAAGAAAGAGGAAGCAGGATGGGATTCCATGCTGCTCCCTCTTTTTTGCAGGGCTGCGGCGGCTCAGGTGCGGTGCAGCAGACCGGCGCTGATCTCTGCCAGGGCGCCAGCGGCTTCCATCGCGCAGGCGCTCTGGGCAGCCAGGTCGGCCAGGCTGACCATGCCGACAAGCTGCCGCCCTTGGGCCACCGGCAGGCGGCGCACCTGCTCCTGGGCCATCAGCTGGGCCGCGATGGCCAAGTGGTCCTCTGGGGCGACGGTAATAAGCCGCCGGGTCATGACAGCCTGGACCGGTGTCTGCCCCGGGTCCTGGCCGGCGGCGACGCACCGCAGGACGATGTCCCGGTCCGTCACCATGCCGCGCAGCTGGCCGCCGCTGCAGACCGGCAGTGCGCCGATGTTGTGCTGCGCCAGCAGCCGGGCGGCGGCAGCCACCGGCTCCCCTGGGGCGATGGCGATCGGCTGGCCGCTCATAACGTCTTTGACCTGCATAACGCTTCCTCCTTTTTGCGTGCTTTGCTCCTAGCCAGTATAACCCGGAAATGCGCCGCCTAAACGGCCTTGTCATTCCCCCGGTGGGCATGGTATAATAGGGCTACGGTAAGCGCTGCACGAAGCGGCGGCGGAAAAATAAAGGAGCAACGCAGAATGAACGAGACAATGCACGAAAAACTGACCCAGGCCATCGCGACGATGACGCAGACGCCGACGAACGAAAATCTGTTTGCTGTGCTGCAGCAGCTGGGCGATATGCTGGAGGCAGGCGCAGGCGTCCTGGTCCCGGCGGACCGGCTGCCAGATGAGCCCGGCCAGGAAGAAGAACGGATCCAGTACCGGATGCTGCAGGGCAGCGACGGGACACCACTGCTGGTCTGCTTCACAGCCCAGGCCGAGCTGGAGCGCGGCGCAGCGACGACGGCGGTGGAGCTGCCGTTGGAGCAGCTGATCGGCACGGCGCTCTCCAATGAGCAGGTCGGCGGCGTGGTCATCAACCCCTGGGGCAAGCCCTTCCGGCTGAACCGGCAGTTGCTGGAAATGCTGCAGCAGATGTGCAGCGAGGCCCAGAACGAGGGCCAGCTCTGCACGGCCGACCATGTGCCGGATGATTTTATCGTCCAGCTGCGGGAGGCGGGCGTACTGCTGACGGATATCCGCAGCATCGCCATCGCCGGGCTGCTGCGCCAGGGCGAGGGCAGCTTCCTGCTGCTGGTGGAGTGCGAGCCGGAGGCGGACCAGCAGACGGTATTCACCCGCCTGTCTGCCCATCTGAAGCCGACGGTCCTGCCGGTGGACGTTGCGCCGTTGGAAGGCGAGCTGCCCGAGTGCGCCCGGGTCATCTACCGGAAGCTGTAACGCCGCCGGATAGGTTGACATTTCCTGCGCAAAGCGTCACACGCAAGCATTTGTGCGCCGTATCGCGACAAAACGGTTTTTTTCACGCATTTTCCAGAAAAGCCTGGGGAATCTGACGTTGTTCGACAGCATTTTCAGATACCATCTGCTACTATTGTGTCGTAATAGAGAGAAATGACACAATATCTAGTAGTTGGAGGACGAAAGATGCGAGACACAATTCGACAGATCC
>CAUBQU010000080.1 GCA_958438185.1 uncultured Oscillospiraceae bacterium | reverse complement strand
TGGCTGCTGCCGCCGCTGCGATTACTGCTGCTTCCATTGCAGCTGTTACAGCTGTTGCAGCCGCAGCCACAGCCACAGCCGCATTGGCTGCTCTGCGCCCGCTCCATGGTCGCGGTCACGCCGCAGTTATTAAATTCCGGCATACAGCCGATGCCGATCCCGCCGAAAAATTGCCCATTCCAGCACATAAACGGTACCTCCCGACTTAGAATTTGGAAGCCCTCTCCGCCGAGTCCTTCCGCCTCATACTATGTCGGAACGGTACCGTTTGTGTCATCTACAGGGATTCTGTAGCGCTGGTCTGGGGCAACGGCAGGTCGGAGCGGTGCTGTGACGCGCCATTGCCCGGGCATCCGGCATGGATGACCGGGAGCTTCGGGTCCTGCAGCTGATCCGGCAGCTGCGGTTTCTTTTCCATTTTATCACCCCGGCTATAGTATGCCTGCCGGGGCAAAAATGTATGTATGCCGCGCTACTTTACCCGCAGCCGCTCCACCAGCTGCACATCCGGCGTCACGTAGCCGGTGCGGTAGGTCGTATAGACGACCATGCCCGGCTTTGCGCCGCCAGGCTTTTTGACAAAGCGCACCGGCGTATAATCCACCGGGACACCCTGCCCCTCCCGGGCCTGGGAATAATAGGCTGCCAGCATCATCGCCTCCGTCACAGTCCGGTCCGGCGGCGTCTGCCCGTGGCAGGAGATGATGACATGGCTGCCGTGGATCTTCTGGGTATGGAGCCAGAGGTCTGATTTATAGGCCAGCTTCAGGGTCAGCTGATCGTTCTGCCGGTTGTTCCGGCCCACATAAATATAAAAGCCGTCTGAGGAGCAAAACTCCATCGGCTTTGCCGGGGCTGTCTTCGGCTGACTGCGTTTGCCGCTGCGGCGCAGATAGCCGCCCAGCTCCAGCTCCGTACGGATCTCCGCCAGGTCCCGCTCGCACTCCGCCCGTGCGATGGTCTCCAGGACGCTGGCCAGATAATCCTCCTCCGCCCGCCCCTGGGCGATCTGCTCGGTCAGGACCCGCTGGGCGGTCTTTGCCTTGGCGTAGTCCTTATAAAACTTTGCCGCGTTTTGCTGCGGCGAGAGCTTCGGCGAGAGGGGGATGTCGATCTGGCGCATCTCCGGATCGTAAAAATCCGTCGCCGTCAGCCGGACCTGGCCCCGCTGCATCTGCCAGAGGTTCGCCGTGACAATATCCCCCAGCTGCCGGGTGCGCTCCCGATCCGTGGAAGCGGCCAGCTCCTTCTCCTGCAGCGCCAGCTTGCGGACAACGCGGCTGTGCAGATTCGAGACCGTCTTGCGCAGCGCCTGGGATTTCTGCTGCATCAGCTCCCGCCGGTCCCGTTCGCCATAAAAATCATCCAGCAGCTGCCAGCACGTCTCATAGGCCACCTGCTGGCGGGCCGCGCCGTACTGCCCGATGGGCCGCCAGGAAAAATCTGCGGGCTTTCCATCCGGCTGGCGCAGCATCATCGGCTGAAATTCCCCCCGGCGGACTGAGGCAAAGAGCGCCGTCAACCGCTCCGGCGCATCCGGCGGCAGCGCCCGGGCCGATGCTTCCGTGCTGCTCGTCAGCGCAAAGGCGATCTCCCGGCAGATCAGCGGCGACAGGCCGTGAAACTGCTCCAGCAGCCATTTTTGCAGCGGCATATCCGGCGCGTCCTGCAGCGCAGATGCCCAATCATCCTGGCGCAGCGGCAAGGGGTCGCGCTTGTCCTGCCCCGGCGGCGTGTGATAGAACAGCCCCGGCAGCACCTGACGCCGCTCGGACATCAAAATATCCACCCGGCGCAGGCAGTCGATGATCCGCCCCGCGCCGTCGCACAAGATCAGATTCGAGGTGCGGCCCATCAGCTCGGCATAGAGCCGCTTTTCCGTCGGCACGCCCATCTCATCCGTGCAGTCAAAGGTCAGGCAGACAGCCCGCTCCATCGGCTGCTGCGTGATGCTCCGCAGGCGGCCGCCGCCCAAGTGCTTGCGCAGCAGCATGCAAAACATCGGCGGCTGGGCCGGGTTTTCCAGGCTCAGCGCCGTCAGCTGCAGCCGGGGGTGGGCAGGGTTGGCCGTCAGCAGCAGGCGCTTTGTTCCCTGGCTGCCCCGCATTTGCAGCACGAGCGTATCCCGCTCCGGCTGATAAATTTTATCCACCTTCGCGCCCTGCAGCGGCTGCTGCAGCTCCTGCGTCACGGCGGAGAGAAAAATCGCATCAAAGGGCATTGGTCTCCTCCATCCCAAGCAAAAACAGTTCATTGATCCGGTCCCGCGCGCCCAGCAGGTACAGCGCGCCGCACAGCGCCTCCAGCCCGGTGGCCATGGCATATTGGGCATGGGTCGCGTTTTTCGGCACCGCGTGTACATGGGTGTTGCGGCCCCGCTTGTAATAAGCCAGCTCCTCCGGGGTCAGCACCGGCAAAATGCGTTCGACAAACGCCGCCTGCGCCGGAGCCGCCACATACCGGACCGTCGCCCGGTGCAGATCGCCGGACTTTGCCACCCCGTGGGCGCACAGCCAACTGCGGACCAGCAGCTCAAACACGCCGTCCCCCAAATGGGCCAGTCCGAGGACGGAGATCTCCCCAAGCTCCTGGGGCGTCATGTGCATCTCAAAATAGTTTTCCAAGGAAGCCTCCTTCTATCCCGGCAGCGGCGTTTCGCTGCCAAAACACGCAAAAGGGAACCGTTCTGGTTCCCTTTTGCCGCGCGGCTCCGGTCAGGAGCCGGGTTTCAAATGCAGAAATTCTTTAATAAACCAAAACCGTCGAGCCCAGCGGGACGTTGAACAACCAGCGGGCCTCCTCCGTGTTCATCCGGATGCAGCCGTGGGAGATCATCACGTTTAGGTCACTGGTGACATATGCGCCGGTGGCCGTGCTCTTCATGCGGCTGTGAAAGGCGTATGCGCCGTTCCAGCGGCTGATGGAATCGACATACCAGGTGCCGTAGTCCCAGCGGGCGTAGGGCTCATGGGTCTGCATTTTGTACAGGCCGGGGGGCGTCCGAGTGCTGGCTGCGCCGATGCCGCAGTTATAGGTTTTGATCAGCGACCAGTGGCCCTTGGAGCCCTTGAAGACATTGACCTTCGTCCGGTACAGGTTGATCCAGACCATATAGCTCGTGTTGCTGCTGTAGCCCATGGCATTGACGAACGTCTCTTTCTGATACTGGGTGTAGTCCCCAGAGGCGATGGAACCGTTGACCTGGGGAATGGAGACCGCCTTGTTGATCTTGACCGTCGTCGTGCCTTCGACTTCCTCATCGTCATAGACCAGGACAGCCTTGATCGTCGAAGAGGTGGGCATACTGTGGGAGAAATAATAGGTATGGCGGAATGTGCTTGTCGTCCCCTCCCGGATGGAGATGCCTTGGGACTGGGTCAGGTTGCCGTCTACATACCAGCGCAGCGTGCAGGATCTGGCGCTGCTCTCAGCGCCGTAGCCCGTGTTGACCCCCGTGACCGTCGCCGTAATCGTCGCCGTCGGCGCGGTGGAGGAGACGGTCTGGCCGCTGCTCAGAGTGAGCTTCGTGCCGGACAGGCCCCGGTCAAGCTCTTCGTCCAGCTTGCCGTACTTGCAGGTGATGGTATAGCCCTTCCCGTGGACGAGGATATGCTCTGCATAGCCGCCGCCGGAGAGGGTGACATATTTGGGATTGATGGTGACATCCTTCGCCGTGCCATCCAGGACGAAGCTGCCCTTGCGGGCGTCCAACGTCAGGCTGCCAATCTCCGTCCCCTTCTGGGCCGTGACACTACTGGCGGAGACCGTCACCGTATCGTATTTGCCGAGGATCGTGCTGCTGCCGCCGACGGTCAGCGTCTTGGCATCGCCAGCGTAGACCATCGAATTCTGGCAGGAGAGATACGCCTGCTGCACTGCGGTGTCGCAATCCACGATCGAATGGGAGAGCACCACCAGATTCTGCAGCGTGCAGCCCCGCAGCGTGATGCGCGCGCCGTCTTTCGAGAGGACAACGAGATTGCCGCTGATCTTGACGTCCTGGAGCGTCAGATCGCCCATGGCGCAGGTCAGGACCAGGTTGCCGTCAATGACCGCGCCGTCGGCAATGGCGTCGCTGCTGGCATAGAGCACATTGCCCTGCTCCGGCAGCTGATCTGCTGCAGTGCAGATCTTGCCATTTTTGCCAAAGAGACTATAGAGCACCTGGGCCAGCTCTTCGCGGGTGATGGTCGCCTGGGGATTCAGGCAATTTCTCGTATCGCCCTGCACATAGCCTGCCCGGACCAGCGCACCGACACAGCCAGCGGCATACGCGCTGACACGAGATGCGTCTTCATAGCCAGCAAAGTCACTGGCAGAACCGTCCCGCAGGCCAAAGGCCCGGCCGATGACGGTAAACGCCTGCTCGCGGGTGATCTTCAGGTCGGGCGAGAATGCCGTCGCCGAGGTGCCGTAGAAAATGCCCAGCTGCACTGCCGCCGCGACATACGGCGTATACCAACCGTTTGCCAGGTCCTGGAAGGCGGAGAGATCCGCCGGGGTAATGACCGCCTGCTTTTGGCCATCCACCGCGCCGACCATTACGGTCAGCATCGTCGCCATCTGGGCGCGGGTGGCAGAGTCCGTCGGATGGAGCTGGCCATCGCCGTAGCCGGAGAGGATGCCGTGCTCCACAGCAAAGGCCAGCGCGTCATGGGACCAACCCGCCGGGATCTCGATCTTCTGCGCAGCCGCGGGCAGCGGCGCGTCCGCAGGCTCCTCTTCCTCAACCGGCGCAGGGTCCTGCTCCGGCTGAACTTCCTGCGCATTCTGCTGCGGCTCTGCTTCCAGCGGCTCCGCCTCCGGCGATCCCGCTTCCGGCAGCGCCTGGCTGGCAGCCGTTTCTGCCGCAGGCTCCTCCAGCCCGTCGCCAGGCAGGGCCAGCGCTGTCATCTGCAGCGCGAAGACCGCCGCCAGTGCCAGGCAAAGCAGCCGAATATGTAATGCTTTTTTCATGTTTCCGCCCTCTTGCTTTCCAATGGAATTCTTACCCACAGTATAGCGGAAATTCCCCCCAGAATCAAGCACCCAGACGGCAGATTCAGAAATATTTAAGTGCTTGGTACTTTCTCCAAAAGAGTGATTTCTTTTTGCGTTCGGATGTGCTATACTTGACATTACACATCTTTTCCATTGGCACAATTTGGCACAATGGGTACGCAAGGGAGTGGAGGATCATGGAGATCGCCAAATATATCGCAGCCGCCGCAGCGGGCTATCTGCTGGGGTCCGTCAGCGCGTCGGTCTTGCTATCCAAGCTGGCCTTCCGGCGGGACGTCCGGGCAGAGGGCAGCGGCAACGCCGGTGCGACGAATGTCGCCCGTGTCTTCGGCATGTGGGCCGGTGTCGCGACACTGCTGGCAGACGTCGGCAAGACGGTCCTGGCCATTTTGCTCGGCCAGTGGCTGGCGGGCGATATTGGACTTTGCATCGCAGGCATCGCCTGCATTCTGGGCCACTGCTGGCCGGTGTATTTCCACTTCCGGGGCGGCAAGGGCGTCTCCGTTGGGGCGGCGGTCGGGCTGATGATCGATTGGCGGGTCTTTGTCATCATCTTCCTTGTCTTCTTCGTGACCTTCGCCCTCTGTCAGATCGTCTCCGTTTGTTCCATGGCAAGCGCCGTGGCGCTGCCGGTGGCCGCCTGCCTGCTGGGCGTCACTGCGCCAAAATTGGTGCTTGCCATCGTCACCGGCGTCCTCGTGCTCTTTATGCACCGGGGCAATTTCCAGCGCCTGCTGCACGGCACCGAGGCAAAATTTAAGCCGCACACCAAAAACCGCAAGCCTTAAAACTGCGAAACGGAGGAACCGTGCCGCCCGGCGCGGGGAAGGAACACTATGGGGATCATTGAATTTTTTCTGACCGGCGTCGGCCTGTCGATGGACGCGTTTGCTGTCGCTATCTGCAAAGGGCTGGGGATGCGCAAGGTCAACTACAAACAGATGCTGCTGATCGCGCTGTTTTTCGGCGGCTTCCAGGCGCTGATGCCGCTGCTGGGCTGGCTGCTGGGCCGCCAGTTTGAGCAGTATATCACCAGCGTCGACCACTGGATCGCCTTTGCGCTGCTGGTCCTTATCGGGGCCAATATGCTGCGGGAGGCCCGCAAAGAGGATGACACAGCGGACACCGAGGCCGTCTACGACGCGCCGCTGCCGCTGGGGCAGCTGCTGCTGATGGCCATCGCCACCAGTATCGACGCGCTGGCTGTCGGCATCTCGTTTGCATTTCTGGGCGTCAACATTTGGCTTGCCATCGCTGTCATCGGCACGACGACGTTTTTGATCTCCGCCGCGGGGGTCTTCATCGGCAATCGCTTCGGCAACCGCTACGAAAAGCGGGCGACCATCGCAGGGGGTATCATCCTGATCCTGCTGGGCGTCAAGATCCTGCTGGAGCATCTAGG
>CAUBQU010000079.1 GCA_958438185.1 uncultured Oscillospiraceae bacterium | reverse complement strand
GCAGGGCGAGCTGCGGCTTTGCAATGTCGCGGCGCAGCCGCTAAAAGTCATGCGGGCCGCCGGGGTGAACCGGCTGCTGAATATCCAGGAGGTGTGCAGAAATTGAACGTACTGAATCAAATGCAGCTGGAATTTCCCAGCCGCTCGTCCAACGAGGCCTTTGCCCGGACCGCCGTCGCGTGCTTTGCCGCGCAGATGGACCCGACGGTGGAGGAGCTCAATGACATCAAGACCGCCGTCTCCGAGGCGGTGACGAATTGCATCGTCCACGCCTACCCCGACAAAATCGGCAAGATCACCCTCAAGGCCCGAATTTTAGAGGGCGGCGTCCTGGACCTGACCATCCGCGACCGGGGCTGCGGCATCGCCGATGTCGCCCAGGCGCGGCAGCCGATGTTCACGACCGGCGGCGCGGAGCGCAGCGGCATGGGCTTTACGATCATGGAGAGCTTTATGACCGCCCTCCGTGTCACCTCCAGCCCCGGGAAGGGGACGTGCGTCTATCTCAAGCGAAAGATCGTCCGCCGGGGGAGCCGGGTTGAACGGGACGTTTGAGCAGCTGCTGGGCCGCGCCAAGGGCGGCGACCGGGACGCAGCCCAGCAGCTGCTGCTGGAAAATAACGGGCTGGTGTGGTCCGTCGTCCGCCGGTTCTATGGCCGCGGCGTCGACCCGGACGACCTCTACCAGCTGGGCTGCCTGGGATTTTTGAAGGCGCTGGAAGGCTTCGACCCCGCCTTCGGGACCCAGTTTTCGACCTATGCCGTCCCCAAGATCAGCGGCGAGATCCGCCGCTTTCTGCGCGACGACGGGGCCGTCAAGGTCAGCCGGGCGATGAAGAGCAAGCCGCGGCCATTAAAATGGCCCGCCAGCAGCTGACAGCCCAGCTCTTCCGGGAGCCAACCCTCTCGGAGCTGGCGGAAAAAACGGGCCTCTCCCCGGAGGAGATCGCCGTTGCGGAGACGGCCACCAGCGCCACTGAGTCCATCCAGAAGCAGACGGGGGAGGACGGCTTTTCGCTGGAGGACGTCCTGACCAAGGGCGACCCGGAGGAGGCAATGATCGAGCGCATCGCCCTGCGGGAGGCCATCGGGGCCCTGGCGCAGCGGGAACGGCTGGTCATCGAGCTGCGCTATTTCCGGGCCATGACCCAGGAGCAGGTCGCCCGGGTGCTGCAGGTCTCCCAGGTGCAGGTCTCGAGGATCGAGAAAAAGGCCGTCACGAATCTGCGCGCGCTGCTGCAAAGTGAATAACGGGGGAAGCAGGGAAAAGTTTTTTGCCCCAGCCTGTCGACAAAAGCGCCAAAATATACTAAAATAGAAGTTACAGCGCCTTCTGCGCGCGATTTTTCATGACAGGTGAAGCTATGACCGAAGCAAGCAAACAGCGCTTTTTGCAATTGCGCACGAATTATATCAAAAACGAATTTTCCAACCTGAACCCCCAGCAGCTGCAGGCCGTCCTCCAGACGGAGGGGCCGATGCTCCTGCTGGCCGGGGCGGGCAGCGGCAAGACGACGGTGCTCATCCACCGCATCGCCAACCTCATCCGCTTTGGCTGCGGCGCGACGAGCGACGAGGTCCCGGACTATCTCACAGACGAGGACATCGCCTTTTTAGAGCATCTCGACCAAGCCCACGCTGCGCCGGAGGAAAAGCGCCGGGCCGACGCCCTGTGCTGTATGCACCCCGCCGCCCCCTGGCGGATCATCGCCATTACATTTACCAATAAGGCCGCCAACGAGCTCAAGGACCGCCTGGAGCGGATGCTGGGCCCCGAAGCGGCGGATATCTGGGCCATGACATTCCACGCCGCCTGCTGCCGCATCCTGCGGCGGTACATCGACCACCTGGGCTATGACCCTCGCTTCACGATCTACGATACCGCCGATTCTGAGCGCGTCATCAAGGATATCCTGCGGGAGCGTTCCCTGGATGAAAAATCCTTCCCGCCGCGGCTGATCCTATCCCTCATCAGCAAGGCCAAGGACAAGCTGCAGCAGCCGGACGAATTTGCCGCCCAGGCCGCCGCAGCAGGGGACTACCGCCTGGAAAAGATCGCCGAGGTTTACGCGGCCTATGCCCAGCGCTGCAAAGCGGCCAGCGCCGTGGATTTTGACGATATCATCCTGCTGACGGTCCAGCTGCTGCAGCAGTACCAGGATGTGCGGGAGTATTATCAGGAGAAATTCCGCTATGTCATGATCGACGAATACCAGGATACGAACCACCTGCAATATCTCCTGGCCTCGCTTCTGACGGGGCGGCGGCAGAATATCTGCGTCGTCGGCGACGATGACCAGAGCATTTACCGCTTCCGCGGCGCAACGATCGAGAATATCCTGAATTTTGAGCAGCAGTTCCCCAATACCTGCCTCATCCGCCTGGAGCAGAACTACCGCTCGACCCAGTCTATCTTGAATGCGGCCAACGCCGTTATTGCAAATAATCAGGGCCGCAAGGGCAAAAACCTCTGGACGAAAAACGACCCCGGCGTCCCCGTGACACTCTATAGCGCCTACGACGCCAGCGACGAGGCCAATTACATCGCCGCCAAGATCCTGGCCGGCAGCATGCAGCATCCCTACAAAGACTACGCCATCCTCTACCGCACGAACGCCCAGTCCAACGCACTGGAATACGCCATGAAGCGGCAGGGCATCCCGTACCGCGTCATCGGCGGCACCCGCTTCTTTGACCGCGCCGAGGTCAAGGACATGCTGGCCTATCTCTGCGTCATCAACAACCGGGCGGACGACCTGCGCCTGGCCCGGATCATCAACAATCCCCCCCGGGGCATCGGCGCAAAGACGCTGGAAATGGCCAGCCGCCTGGCGTCTAGCAGCGGTGTGCCGCTCTACGGGGTCGCCTCGTCGCCGGGGGAATACCCGGCATTGGAGCGCGCGGCAGGCAAGCTGCAGGCATTCTGCCAGATCATCGAGGACTGCGCCGCCCTGCTGGGGACGATCCCGCTGCCGGATTTTTACGACGAAGTCGTCGCCCGCACCGGCTACGCCGCCATGCTGGAGCAGAAAAACGACGTCGAGAGCCGTGCGCGGCTGGATAATATCCGCGAGCTGAAATCCTCTATTTTGAGCTACCTGGAAAATACGGACGAGCCGTCCCTCAACGGCTTTTTGGAGGAGATCGCCCTCTATACCGACCTGGAGCAGCTGGACAGCGACAGCGACGCCATCGTGATGATGACGATTCATGCTGCCAAGGGGCTGGAATTTCCCCATGTCTTCCTCTCCGGCGCGGAGGAGGGGCTTTTCCCCGGTATGCGCGCCATCGGCGAGCCGGAGGAGATGGAGGAGGAGCGGCGGCTGTGCTATGTCGCCATGACCCGGGCCAAGGAATCGCTGACCATCACCTACGCCAAGCAGCGGATGCTCTATGGCCGCACCACGGTCAACCACCGCTCCCGCTTTGTCGATGAAATTCCCAAGGAATGCGTCACCGGCGGGGAGGACCGCCGCCCGCAGCGCCGGGAGGCCGCCCCGGCCCTCAGAAAGCCCCGCCCGCGGCATGACACACTCCTGGCCGCCAAGCCCCAGGCCGCTGCCAGCTACCAGGCCGGGGATATGGTCCTGCACGACGCCTTCGGCGAGGGCATGGTCATCTCCGTCGCCAAAATGGGCAATGACGCCATGCTGGAGATCGCATTTGACCGGGTCGGGACGAAAAAGCTGATGGCCAATTACGCCAGCCAGCATATGCACAAGCAGGCATAACGCGCCCCGCCGCGGCATAGCCTTGCCCGAGGGGGTGAGGGGATGCGAAAACGGCGGCGCGCCCGGCGCTATCTTGCGCTGCTTGCAGCGCTCGCGCTCCTCGTGGCGCTGTTTTACCGCTTCCGCCTGACGCCGCTTATCAAAGAGCTGGCCGTCACGGAGGTCGAGAACCAGGCATCGGATGTCATTTCAGACGCCGTCGGCGCGCAGATTGCGGACGGCAGCATTGATTATCACAAGATCATCACCCTGGAAAAGAACGCCGATGGGCAGATCACCGCCCTCAAGACGAATATGGCCCAGGTGAATCAGCTGCGGCGGGAGATCTTGGCCCAGGTGAACCAGCGCATTCTGGACCTCAATGTCTACGCCCTGGCCGTGCCCCTGGGCAGCGTCGTCGCACCGGGTCTGCTGTCGGGCCTCGGCCCGCGGCTGCCGATCCACGTAACGTCGGTCAACAACGCCAGCGCGGATTTTACAAGCAGCTTTTCCGAGGCCGGGATCAACCAGACGCTGCACCAGATTTTAATGGAGATCAGCATGGATGTCACGATCCTCGTCGCCGGGGGCACGAAAAAAGCGACGATCTCTCAGACCGTCGTCGTCGCGGAGACGGTGATCGTCGGGATCGTCCCGGAGTCGTTTGTCAATGTCGGAACCTAAGGGAGAGAAAGCATGGACCCAAAAGAAGAGATCGCCGCTCTGACCCAAGAGCTGGAGCAGGCCAATTACCAATACTATGTGCTGGATCAGCCCAGCATGGAGGATTTTGAATATGACCGGAAGCTGCGCCGCCTGGAGGAGCTGGAGCAGGCGTGGCCCGCGTATGCCGCGGCCAGCTCGCCGACCAAGCGCGTCGGCGGCATGGCGCTGCAGCAATTTGAAAAGGTGACCCACGCCACGCCGCTGGAGAGCCTGCAGGACGTCTTCTCCGAAGACGAGCTTGCAGAGTTCGACGAGCGTCTCCGCGCCGGGCAGATCGCCCCGGGGTACACCGTCGAGCCGAAAATCGACGGGCTGTCCGTCGCGCTGGAGTACCGCGACGGCGTCTTCTACCGGGGCGCGACCCGGGGCGACGGGCTGGTCGGCGAGGATGTCACGGAGAATTTAAAGACGATCCGCTCCATCCCGCTGCGCCTGCCGGAGGCGCTGCCGCGGCTTATCGTCCGGGGCGAGGTGTTTATGCCCAAGGCCGTCTTTGCCAAGCTCAACGCCAGCAGGGAAGAGCAGGGCCTTTCCTCCTTTGCCAACCCCCGCAACGCCGCTGCCGGTTCGCTGCGACAGCTGGATTCCAAGATCGCCGCCCAGCGGCAGCTGGATATTCTCATCTTTAACCTGCAGCTGGCCGAGGGCCGCAGCTTCGCGACCCATCACCAGACGCTGGAGTACCTCCGCAGTCAGCATTTCAAGGTTATCCCGTATACCGTCTGCACCGAAATGCCGGAGATCTGGGCCCAGGTGCAGCAAATTCACGCCACGCGCCTGGAGCGGCCCTATGATATCGACGGCGCTGTCATCAAGCTGGACCGCCTGGCCGACCGGGACGCCCTGGGCAGCACGGCCAAATTCCCGCGTTGGGCCGTCGCGTATAAATATCCGCCGGAAATTCGGGAGACGGTCGTGCGGGATATCGTCATCCAGGTGGGCAGGACGGGCGTGCTGACGCCGAAGGCCGTCGTCGCCCCGGTTCGCCTTGCCGGTACGACGGTCACAAATGCGACACTGCACAACCAGGATTTTATCACGGAAAAGGATATCCGCATCGGCGATACCGTGGAAATCCGCAAGGCAGGGGAGATCATCCCGGAAATTCTGCGGGTGAAGCGGGAAAAGCGCCCCGCCGGGGCTGTGCCGTATCATATCCCGCTGCTGTGCCCCGTCTGCGCCGCGCCGGTCCAGCGGGATGAGGACGGCGTTGCCATGCGCTGCACGAACGTCTCCTGCCCGGCGCAGCTGGCCCGCTACGTCGCCCATTTCGTCTCCCGGGACGCTATGGGCATCGACGGCCTGGGCACCGCCATCACCGAGCAGCTGATCGCCAGCGGCCTGATCCATTCGCCCGCCGACCTCTACACCCTGACTCTGGCGGAGATCGCCGGGCTCTGGAAAAAAGGGGAGAGGGCCCCGCAAAAGCTGCTGGATTCCATCGCCGCCAGCAAGCAGAACGACCTTTCCCGGCTGCTGTTCGCCCTGGGCATCCGCCAGGTCGGCGCAAAGGCGGCCAAAGTGCTGAGCATGCACTTTGGGACCTTGGACGCCGTCTTTGCCGCCGATGACGAGACGCTGACCGAGATTCCGGACGTCGGCGCCATCACCGCGGCCAATATCCGCGCCTGGTACGCCCGCCCGGCCAATCAGCAGATGATCGAGCAGCTGCGCCAGGCGGGGGTCAATTTTGAAAATCAGACGAAGCTTGTGGACCAGTCCTTCGCCGGGATGACCTTCGTCCTGACCGGCACGCTGGAGACCATGACCCGCGACGAGGCCGGCCAAAAGATCGAGCTGCGGGGCGGCAAAGTCTCCGGCTCCGTCTCGAAAAAGACGAGCTACGTCGTCGCCGGCGAAAGCGCCGGCTCCAAGCTGCGTAAAGCCCAGCAGCTGGAGATTCCGGTCTTGACCGAAGCGGAGTTTCTTACGATGCTTGGGTGAACGAGCTTGCCGCGGTTTTGGAATAAAGATCGCAACCGCGTTGTAGAGATAG
>CAUBQU010000078.1 GCA_958438185.1 uncultured Oscillospiraceae bacterium | reverse complement strand
AATTTGAATCCTTCGGGCGCTGCACAGAACAGACTGTGCGGCGTTTTCTTTTTGCCCCGCACAGGCAGCGGCAAAAAATCAGTGACAGGAGCGAATGAAGTATGATCGCAGTATTGAAACCCAACGCAACCAAGGAGCAAAGAGAGCACCTGATCTCCTGGCTGGAACGCCAGGAGCTGGAGGTCCACATTTCCGAAGGCAAGGACTATACCGTTCTCGGCCTGGTCGGCGATACGAGTAAGATCGACATGGAGCTGCTGCAGAGCCTGGACATTGTCTCCAATGTGCAGGTGGTCAGTGAGCCTTATAAAAAGTGCAACCGGAAATTCCACCCGGACGATACGGTCATCGACCTGGGCAGCGTCAAGATCGGCGGCGGCAATTTCTGCATGATCGCCGGGCCGTGCTCTGTGGAGACGGAGGAGCAGATCATCGGCATTGCCAAGCGGGTCAAGGCCTCCGGGGCCAATGTGCTTCGGGGCGGCGCGTTCAAGCCCCGCACCTCGCCGTATGACTTCCAGGGTCTGAAGGCGGACGGCCTGAAGCTCCTCTCCGAAGCCAAGCGGGAGACGGGGCTGCCCATCGTCTCGGAGATCATGAGCATCAACCATCTGGATCTGTTCGATGATGTGGATATCATCCAGGTCGGCGCCCGGAACGCGCAGAACTTCGAGCTGCTGCGGGCCCTGGGCAAGACGGATAAGCCGATCCTCCTCAAGCGCGGCATCGCCGGGACGCTGAAGGAGCTGCTTATGAGCGCAGAATATATTATGTCCGGCGGCAATGAAAAGATCATCCTCTGCGAGCGGGGCATCCGCTCTTACGAGACCTTCACCCGCAACACCCTGGACGTCTCGGCCATCCCGGTGCTGCATGAGCTGACGCACCTACCGGTCATTGCCGACCCGAGCCACGCCACGGGCAAAGCGCGCCTTGTCGCGCCGATGGCCAACGCCATTGCCGCCAGCGGGGCCGACGGCATTATGATCGAGGTCCACAACGACCCGATGCACGCCCTGTGCGACGGCGCCCAGTCTCTGACGCCGGACCAGTTTGACGCAGTTGCCAAGCAGGTCCTTCGCATCCGGGAGGTCATCGGCGCATGACAGTCGGAATTGTCGGCCTGGGGCTCATCGGCGGCTCCCTGGCCAAGGCGTATCACGAGGCGGGGCATACGGTCTGGGGGCTGGACCAAAACCAGGTGACCCAGGAATTCGCGGCCCTGAGCGGCTGCATCGACGGGGCGCTGACGCAGGACAAAATTAGCACATGCGACCTGATCCTTCTGGCAGCCTATCCGGCTGGCAGCGAAGCGTGGCTGCAGGAGATGGCTCCGTGCCTGGCGGGCCGGACGGTCATCGACTGCCTGGGCACAAAGCGGCATATCTGCCAGGTGGGCTTTGCCCTGGCCGCGCGCTACGGCTTTACGTTCATCGGTGGGCACCCCATGGCGGGGACGCACAATTCGGGGCTGAAATACGCCCGGAGCAATCTCTTCCACGGCGCGCCGATGGTCATCGTCCCGCCCCGGTACGACGATATGGCGTTTTTGGAGGAGATCAAAGCGCTGCTGGCCCCGGCGGGCTTCGGCAGCATCACCGTCACGACGGCGGAGAAGCACGACGAGATGATCGCCTTCACGTCGCAGCTGGCCCATGTCGTCTCCAACGCATATATCAAAAGCCCGACGGCGGGGCAGCACAAGGGCTTTTCCGCCGGCAGCTATAAGGACCTGACCCGGGTCGCCTGGCTGAACCCGGATATGTGGACAGAGCTGTTTTTAGAAAATGGCGACTATCTGCTGCGGGAGCTGGATGGGCTCATCGGGGCCCTGGGCCAGTACCGCGACGCCATTGCGTCGGCGGACGCGCCCCGCCTCCGGCAGCTGCTGGACGAGGGCAGAATGCGGAAGAAAGAGATTGATAAGCGATGAAAAAGATCGAAGTGACAGCCTCCCGGAATTACACGGTGCACATCGGCAGCGGCATTTTGCCGGAGCTGGGCCCGCTGCTGCGGGCGCAGGTGCCGGGCGAGCGGGTCTGCATCGTGACGGATGATACGGTCCAGGCCCTCTATGGCGCGCAGGCAGAAGCATCGCTGACGCAGGCGGGCTTTGCGGTCTGCACCTTTGCCTTCCCCCATGGGGAGCAGTCCAAATGCGCCGCGACCTATTTGAAGCTTTTGAATTTCCTGGCGGAGCAGCACCTGACCCGGACGGACGCCATTGTCGCCCTGGGCGGCGGCGTCCCCGGAGATCTGGCGGGCTTTGCGGCGGCGACGTACCTGCGGGGCATCGCCTTCGCCCAGGTCCCGACGACACTGCTGGCGGCGGTCGACTCCTCCGTCGGCGGCAAGACGGCCATTGATTTAGACGCCGGGAAGAACCTGGCTGGTGCCTTCTGGCAGCCGTGCCTCGTCCTGTGCGATTATGATACTTTGCAGACCCTGCCGGAGGAAATCTTTGCCGACGGCTGCGCGGAGGTCATCAAATACGGCGTCCTCGGCGACGAAGCGTTGTTTGCACATTTGGAGCAGTACGGCCTGGCGTTTGACCGGGAGCGGGTCATCACTCGCTGCGTGGAGATGAAGCGGGATGTCGTGGCCGCCGATGAATTTGACAACGGCCAGCGCCAGCTTTTGAACCTGGGCCACACGTTGGGCCACGCCGTCGAGGCGTGCAGTGCGTTTGCTGTTTCCCACGGCAAGGCGGTGGCCATCGGTATGGCGACGGTCGCCCGGGCGGCCAGCGCCCGTGGCATCTGCCCGGCCGATTGCGCAGCGCGCATCGGCGCGGTAGTGCAGAAATTTGGCCTGCCGGACCGGACGGCCTACCCGCTGCCTGCGCTGTGCGGCGTTATGCTGGCGGATAAAAAGCGCCGGGGCGGCGCGATCCGCGTTGTCGTACCGGAGCGCATCGGCGCCTGCCGGTTGGAGAAGATGCCCGTCGAGGCACTGAAAGACTTTATGAAAGCGGGGCTGTGACGATGCTGGCGATCCTGACACCGCGTAAGCTCTCCGGCCGGGTGACTGCGCCGCCCTCCAAATCCCAGGCTCATCGTCTGCTCATTTGCGCGGCTCTGGCGGATACGCAGACGGAGATCCTTTGCCCGGCCCGCTCGGCGGATATCGACGCCACAGCCGATTGTCTGCGGGCCTTGGGGGCGGAGATACAATATAAAAATGGAAGCTTCTGGGTCATGCCCATTCGGGCGGCCCGGCCCGGCGGGGTGCTGCCCTGCCGGGAGAGCGGCTCGACGCTGCGGTTCCTGCTGCCGGTGGCGGCGGCCCTGGGCGCGGATTGCACCTTCCGCCTGGCGGGGCGGCTGCCGGAGCGGCCCCTTTCGCCCCTGTGGGAGGAGCTGTGCCGCCACGGCGTCGCCCTGGCACGGCCCCAGCCGGACACGATCCGGCTGACGGGACGCCTCGCGGGCAGCCAGTTTACCATGGCGGCAAATATCTCCTCCCAGTTTATCACAGGCTTGCTCTTTGCCCTGCCGCTTCTGGGCGGCGGACGGATCGACCTGACCGGGCAGCTGGAATCGGTGGGCTATCTGGAGATGACCTGCCAGGCGCTTGCCTGCTTCGGTGTCGAGACGCGCTGGGAGGAAAACGCTATCACCGTTGCGCCCGGGGGCTATCGCAGCCCTGGCAGGCTGCAGGTGGAGGGCGATTGGTCCGGCGGGGCCTTCTGGCTCTGCGCCAACGCCCTGGGGGCGAAGATCGACTGCACCGGCCTGGACCCGGCGTCGAAGCAGGGCGACCGCCGCGTGAATGACGCCCTGGCGGCGATCCGAAAAGGGAACGCGACGATCCCCGGCCGGGATATCCCGGACCTGATCCCCGCCCTGGCCGTCGTCGCCGCGGGGACACCGGGGACGACCCGGTTCACGGACATCGGCCGCCTGCGCTTAAAAGAAAGCGACCGCATCGCCACGACCCTGGCGCTGATCGAAGCGCTGGGCGGCAGCGGCGCGGCGGGGCCGGACAGCCTGGAGATCTATGGCAAAAACTGCCTGCCCGGCGGCGTCTGCGACAGCTGCGGCGACCATCGCATCGCCATGAGCGCCGCCATCGCGTCGCTGCGCTGCACCGGGCCGGTCACGCTGCGGGGCGCGCAGGCGGTGGAAAAATCCTACCCGGCCTTCTGGCAGGCCTTTGCCAGCCTAGGCGGGCAGATTGCATGGGAGGAAGAGGCATGAGCAACACCTACGGAACGCGGTTCCGCTTTACCATCTTCGGCCAGTCCCACGCCCCGGCCATCGGCGTGACGATGGAGGGGCTGCCGGTGGGCTTTTCAATCGACGAAGCCAAGCTCCAGGCGTTTCTGGACCGCCGCGCCCCCGGCAGAAAGCGGGGCACGACAGCGCGGCGCGAGGCGGACAAGCCAGTGTTTATCGCGGGCCTGGCCGGTGGCCGCACCTGCGCCGCGCCGGTGACGGCTATCATTTATAATACGAATACCCGCAGCGGCGACTATGAAAATCTGCGCTATGTGCCCCGGCCCGGCCATGCGGATTACCCGGCCATGTGCCGCTTCGGCGACAGCCGCGATGTGGCGGGCGGCGGCCAATTTTCCGGCCGGATGACAGCGCCGCTGTGCATCGCAGGCGGCATCTGCCTGCAGCTTTTGGAGCAGCGGGGCATCGCCGTTACGTCGGAAATTCTTGCCATCGGCGGCAAAACGGACCCGGCGGGGATGGACGCCGCTGTGGAAGTGGCCATGGCCCGGGGCGATTCCGTCGGCGGTGTCATCGGCTGCTGCGTCACCGGTTTGCCGGTGGGGCTGGGCGAGCCGATGTTCGGCGGGATGGAAAACCGCATTGCCCAGGCGGCCTTCGGCATCCCGGCGGTCAAGGGTATTGACTTTGGCAGCGGCTTTGACGCGGCCAACCTGACGGGCAGCGAACACAACGACCCGTTTTATCTGGAAAACGGCGTTGTCAAAACGAAGACGAACCACCACGGCGGAATTCTTGGCGGCATGACGACCGGGATGCCTCTGACATTCCGGGTGGCCTTCAAGCCGACGCCGTCCATCGCGCTGCCCCAGCGCAGCGTGGACCTGGCGCGGCAGGCGGAAACGGAGCTGGTCATTCACGGCCGGCATGACCCTTGTATTGTGCTGCGGGCGCAGCCTTGTGTCGAGGCAGCGGCAGCAGTTGCGGTATATGATGCATTATTGGAAGGAGAAGCGCTATGAATTTGCAGGAACTCAGAGAAAAAATCGACGAGGTCGACGGCCAACTGGTGCAGCTCATCGAGCAGCGGATGGATATTGCCGGGCAGATCGCCGACTACAAAAAGGAAAACCATCTGCCGGTGCTGGATGCGGCCAGAGAGCGGGAAAAGCTGGCGCGGGTCTCGGCGGCAGCCCGGCCGGATATGCAGGACTATACGCGGGTCCTCTACTCCCTGCTGTTTGAGCTCAGCCGCTCTTACCAGAGCCGCTTGGTGACCAATACAACGGAGCAGTATGAGCTGATCCACAATGCCATCGAGAACACGCCGAAGCTGTTTCCGAAGACGGCCCAGGTCGTCTGCCAGGGGGTCGATGGATCCTTCTCCACCATGGCCTGCGAGCGGATCTTTGCCAATCCCCATGTGATGTATGTGAAGAATTTCGAGGGCGTCTTCTCCGCCATTGAGAGCGGGCTGTGCGAGTATGGCATCATCCCCATTGAAAACAGCACGGCGGGCTCTGTCAAGCAGGTTTATGATCTGATGGTCGAGCACAATTTCTATATCGTCCGCTCCACCCGCATCAAGGTCAATCATTGCCTGCTGGCCAAGCCCAATACGAAAAAGGCCCAGATCCGGGAGATCTATTCCCACGAGCAGGCCATTGCCCAGTGCGCCGATTTCCTCAAGTCCATGCCGGATGTGAAGGTCACCTGCTGCGAAAATACCGCCGAGGCGGCGGCGATGGTCGCCCAGTCGGACCGCAGCGACGTTGCAGCGCTGTCGTCCTACCGCTGCGCGGAGCTCTACGGCCTGCAGTGCCTGGAATCCACCGTGCAGGACAACGGCAATAACCACACCCGCTTCATCTGCATCTCCCGCAAGCCGGAAATTTATCCCGGTGCGGATAAGACGACGCTGATGATGATCCTGCCCCATCGTCCCGGCGCGCTGTATAAGGTTCTGGCGCGGCTGTATGCCCTGGGTATCAACCTGCAGAAGCTGGAGAGCCGCCCGCTGCCGGACCGGGATTTTGAATTCATGTTCTATTTCGATCTGGAGACGTCCATCTATTCTGATGAATTTGTGCAGCTCATCTGCGAGCTGGGCGACCTGTGCGAGGAGTGCAAGTATCTGGGCAGCTATTCGGAGGTCATCTGATGCAGCGCTACGGCCTTTTGGGGGAGAAGCTGGGCCACAGCTACTCCCCACAGCTCCATGCGCAGCTGGCGTCTTACCCCTACGACCTCTACGAGGTCGCGCCGGAGCGGCTGGATGCGTTTCTGCGCACGACGGAGCTGGCCGGGATGAACGTCACGATCCCGTATAAAAAAGCGGTGATCCCGTACTGC
>CAUBQU010000077.1 GCA_958438185.1 uncultured Oscillospiraceae bacterium | reverse complement strand
TGGCACGGATCGCGTTTGTTATGGACAAGCTGCTGCGAAAGATCGGCCTTTCCGGGCGCAGTATCGTGCCGATGCTCATCGGCTTTGGCTGCAGCGTCCCCGCGGTCATGGCGTCACGGACCCTCTCCTCAGAGCGGGACCGGCACATGACGATCTTGCTGACACCCTTTATGAGCTGCAGCGCGAAGATCCCCATTTACGCGCTGTTTGCCGCGGCGTTTTTTGCCCGGGGCCAGGCGCTGGTGATGGTGGGCATGTATGCAATGGGTATTGCTGTTTGCGTTATTGTTGCATTGATTCTAAAAACGACGGGGTTCCGGGGCAATCCGGTGCCTTTTGTCATGGAGCTGCCGAATTATAGATTCCCGTCCTGGAAGAGTGTCCTGCTGCTGATGTGGGATAAGGCCAAGGACTTTTTGCAGCGTGCCTTCGGCGTAATTTTTGTCGCGACGGTCATTGTCTGGTTCCTGCAGACCTTTGATGCGCATCTCAATGTTGTGGCAGATTCTGCCGATAGTCTGCTTGCTGCCATCGGGCAGCTGCTTGCGCCGCTGTTCCGGCCCCTGGGTTTCGGCGATTGGCGGGCGGCCACGGCGCTGATCTCCGGCTTTATTGCCAAGGAATCTGTCGTTTCAACGCTGGGCGTTTTGCTGGGCAGTAACTCCGGCGCGGCGCTGTATGCGCTGTTCACTCCGGCGACAGCTTTTTCGTTTTTGACGTTCACGCTGCTCTATACGCCCTGCGTCGCGGCCATCGCTGCCATCAAGCGGGAGTTGGGCTCCGGACTGCGGGCGGCTGGCGTGAGTCTGCTGCAATGCGCCATTGCATGGCTCTGCGCTTTTGGTGTGTATGCGCTGATCACGCTGTTTTGAGGCAGCTCTATGGGCGGTTTTGACTATGCGCTCCTGGCGCTGATTGCCGTATGGCTTGTGATTGCTGTGATACGCAGCCGAAAGTGCCCCTGCGCGGGGAATTGCGCGGGTTGTACAGTAGCGTGCAAGCGAAAAAAGAAATAAAAAAGGAATCAATGACCGGCCCAGGCTTTTGCACAAAAGCCCGGGCCGGTTTTTGCAGTCTGCACCTTGCAGTGCACCCTTTTTCAATAGAAAGGGTGTGTGCGGCAGGCTGTAAAAATTCCCCTGGCAGTGGGCTTGCTGCCAGGGGTGGTGGGGGAGTACGTCGTAACGGCGTATCCAGAGTAGCCTGTCAAAAAATTATATTATGCCAGAATCTGCAACAAACAAAATCCCGGGGCGTGTACCGGATGTGGTACACGCCCCGGGTGGGGTGTTGTAATTTTTTGGCGTTTGGGGATCAATACATGCCGCCCATGCCGGCTGCGTTTGCGGCAGCGGCTGCCTTAGCTGCGTCGCCAGCGGGATCGGGCTTGTCGGTGACCAGAGATTCGGTCGTCAGGACGCAGGAGCAAATGGAAGCTGCATTCTCCAAGGCGCTGCGGGTGACCTTCGTCGGGTCCACAATGCCGGAGGGGATCATGTCGCAGTATTCCTCGGTGTAGGCGTTGTAGCCATAGCCGACCTTGCCGCTGTTGCGGATCTTCTCGAAGATAACGGAGCCGTCAACGCCTGCGTTCTCCGCGATCTGGCGGATGGGGGCCTGCAGAGCCTTGGCGATGATCATCGCACCGGTCTTCTCGTCGCCCTTCAGGGTGTCGATCAGGGCTTCGACTGCGGGGATGGCATTGACATAAGCCGTGCCGCCGCCTGCGACGATGCCTTCTTCGACTGCTGCACGGGTTGCGTTCAGGGCGTCCTCAATGCGGAGCTTCTGCTCCTTCATGGCAACTTCCGTCTGCGCGCCGACGCGGATGACAGCGACGCCGCCAGCCAGCTTGCCCAGGCGCTCCTGCAGCTTCTCGGTCTCATATTCAGAAGTCGTTACAGCGATGGAGTTTTTGATCTCCTGCTGACGGGCCTTGATGGCCTCGGGGTCGCCCAGACCCTTGACAATGACGGTGTTTTCGCTGCTGATCTTGATCTTTTCCGCACGGCCCAGATCAGATACGTCGGTATCCTTCAGTTCCATGTTCAGATCGGAGGAGATCACGGTGCCGCCGGTCAGGATGGCAATATCCTGCAGCATCGCCTTTCTGCGGTCGCCGAAGCCGGGGGCCTTGACGCAAACACAGGTGAAGGTGCCGCGCAGCTTGTTGACCAGCATGGTTGCCAGTGCGTCGCCTTCGACGTCTTCTGCGATGATGACCATCTTCTTGCCGGCCTGCACGATCTTTTCCAGAACGGGCAGGATCTCCTGCAGGGAAGAAATCTTCTTATCGGTAATCAGGATATAGGGATCGTCAATGACGGCTTCCATCTTATCCGTATCGGTGATCATATAGGGGGAGATATAGCCGCGGTCGAACTGCATGCCTTCGACAACCTCCAGGGTGGTGTCTGCCGTCTTGGATTCTTCGACGGAGATAACACCCTCGGCGGTGACCTTTTCCATCGCCTCGGCAATCAGCTTACCGACCTGCTCGTCGCTGGAGGAGACGGTGCCGACTCTTGCGATATCGTCGCTGCCCTTGACAACTTCGGAATTCTTCTTGATGGCGTCTACTGCAGTTGCGACTGCCTTCTCAATGCCCTTCCGCATGACCATGGGGTTGGCGCCTGCGGTGACGTTTTTCAGGCCTTCGCGGATGATGGCCTGGGCCAGCAGGGTAGCGGTCGTGGTGCCGTCACCGGCGACGTCGTTCGTCTTGGTGGCAACCTGGCGGACCAGCTGCGCGCCCATGTTTTCAAACGGGTCTTCGAGCTCGACTTCCTGGGCGATGGTCACGCCGTCGTTGGTGATGAGCGGTGCGCCATACTTCTTATCCAGGACAACATTGCGGCCCTTGGGGCCCAGGGTAACTTTCACGGTATTTGCCAGCTGATCAATACCAGCCTGCAGAGATTTGCGGGCGTCTTCGCCGTAAACGATCATTTTAGCCATAGTAATGAACCTCCCAAATTAGTCTGCCACGACAGCGAGGATGTCCTCCTGCCGTACGATGGTGTAGCTGCAATCGTCAAGCTCAACGTCGGTACCGGCGTACTTGGCAACGATGACCTTGTCGCCAGCCTTGACGGACATCTTGACCTCATGACCATCGACCATACCGCCGGGGCCAACTGCAACGACCTCGGAAACAACGGGCTTTTCCTTGCTGGCCGTGGAAAGGATGATGCCAGACTTGGTGGTCTCTTCGACTTCAACAGGTTTCAGCAGAACGCGGTCTGCCAACGGTGTCAGTTTCATATGTGTGTGCCTCCTAATCATCATTCATGCCGGCTGTTTTGCCGGACAAAGGTTTACAGATTTTTATGGTGTTAGCACTCGAAATACCTGAGTGCTAACAGGTATTATAATAAGTCACAACGTCCCAATATGCAAGAGGAAAATAGTTTTGATTTTCGGGAATAACTCTGATTAAATAAGATTAAATCAATACAGCATGTATTTATCTGATATTATCTTGCGTATACGCCAGATTTCTCTTGATTTTGAGAAACGGAGGAATTCCAGTGCAATCCCTGGGGGACACAGAAGCGGATTTTCTCCGGCGCGACGGCAAAAGCTGCCTTCTGTAGTGTGAGCAGTTCGCCGTCCAAATTCACCGCGACGGGACGGTCTGCCTCCACGGTGATGCTCTTACAGCGGTAATAGCGGATGAGGTCCGGCAGCTGCCGGTATTGCCCGGCCTTGTACTTGCCGATGACCTGAGCGACCTTCAACCGCGTGACGTCCCGTACCAGCAGCACATCCAGCAGGCCGTCGTCTGGCTGCGCCTCCGGCAGAGGGTAGAATCCGCCGCCGTAGTAGCGCCCGTTGGCGATGCAGGCCAGCGTGTATTCGCCGTCGAAGACCTGGCCGTCGACGGTGATGCGGTAGTGCTCATGTACGCCCCGGAGCAGATTGACCAGGATGGAGAGAACGTATGCCCCGGAACCGGTCACGAACGGGAGCCGGGTGTAGCGGTTCACGCTGGTGCCGATGCGGGCGTCAAAACCGATGGAGCAGACATTCAGTGCCCGGTGCTTGCCGCATTGGATGAGGTCAAACTCCGCCGCCTGGCTGTCCAGCAGCCGGGGCAGATGGGTAAAGGCGGTGGGCTCAGAAAAAATACGGACAAAGTCATTGCCGGAGCCGCCGGCGTAATGGGTCACGGCAGCGTTGGGGTGGCTGGCCGCCCCGTTGACGACTTCATTGAGCGTCCCGTCGCCGCCGCAGGCGTACAGGCGCACCGGCTGGCCGCTTTTGGCGGCGTCCCGGGCGATGCGGGTGCAGTCGCCGGGGGCGATGGAGACGGCGATCTCGTAGTCCATTCCGGCGCAGCAGCGGGTAACTTCGGCAGTGACTGCCGCGGTCCTGTCGTGCTTTCCGGCGGCAGGGTTGATGATAAATACATGCTTCATGGCAAACTTCCTCTGATTTGGCGTATGAATCGCCTAAAAATACATATATATATTACATTGCAGCCGCCCGTTATAGAGCTTGCGCCGCTTCGCAGCCGGTGCGCCGAAATAGCGCTCAAACTCCGGTTCGGAGGAAATGACATATTTATGCCAGCGGTCGGCATAACGCAGATGACGGCCGAAGGCCCGGACCAACTGCTGGGCCTGCTTTTGCTCCAGCATCCGCTCGCCATAGGGCGGGTTGCAGACGATGACGCCCCGCTCTGCAGGCAGGCTCATCTTCGTTGCGTCGGCGGCCTGGAAGCGGATCCATTTGCCGACGCCCGCTTTGGCGGCGTTGGCCTGGGACAGCGCGATGTTCTGCGGGTCCAGATCGGAGCCGAGAATTTGATAGTCCCCTCGGAATTCCAGGTCCTTCGCCTCCTCCTGCGCCTGCTGCCAGATCGCTGGGGGCAGGAAATCCCACTGCTGGGCCGCGAAGCTGCGGTGCAGGCCCGGGGCCCGGTTCAGCGCGATAAGCGCCGCTTCAATGGGGATTGTCCCGGAGCCGCAGAAGGGATCCCAGAAGAAATCCCGGCCCCGGTAGCGGGAAAGCATGACCATCGCGGCCGCCATTGTCTCATGCAGCGGCGCCAGATTGGCCTCCGCCCGATAGCCTCGCTTGTGCAGGCTGACGCCGGAGGTATCGAGGAAGATCTCGCATTGGTCCTTCATAATAGAAAAGCGGAGCTGATGCACGGGGCCCGTCTCCGGCAGCCAGGAAAGATGATAGTGAGCGCCAAGCCGGTCCACCGCAGCTTTTTTTGCGATGGCCTGGCAGTCTGGCACGGAGTGTAGCTGGCTGTCCAGACTGTAGCCCTTGACGGGGAAGGCGTCCTCCTTGCCGATGAAGGCTTCCAGGGGGATCTTTTTCACGCCTTGGTAGAGGTCCTCAAAGCTGTGGACCGGGAACCGGGCCAGCAGGATCATGACCCGCTCGCCCATCCGGCAGCGCAGGTTGGCCCGGGCGATATCCGCCGCGGTCCCTTCAAAAAAGACGCGCCGGTCCTCGACGCGGACGTTTTGCATTTGCATCCGGCGCATTTCATCGCCGACCAGCCCCTCCAGCCCAAACAGGGTGGGGATGCACAGGGTATAACGCTCCATAATAACTCCATTCTGCCGCCGAAGCCCGAGCAGGGCACAAAAGAAAATCCCCGGCAGCGGCGGACGGGGAGATGCCCGCCGGACGAGCGCCCGGCGCGAGCTTTTGCGTTTTTTCTATTATATCGGAAGTTTTGGCAAATAGCAACGAAAAATTGCGCTCTTTTGGAGCCCGATACCGCCCAATACCAGGAATTTACCCCTTGACATTGGCCTGAAATCCTGTATGCTAAAAGTAGCAATACGGGAAAGGAGGCGGGGCCATGGGAGCGATGTTTTGGTTCTGGGCTGTAGCCTGTCTTGTGCTGTTGATCCTGGAGGCCGCAACGGCGATGCTGGTGAGCATCTGGTTTGTCGGCGGTGCTGCGGCAGCGCTGATCGTCTACCTATGCGGTGGCGCGCTTTGGCTGCAGATCGTGCTGTTTTTCGCTGTCTCGGGGGCGTTGCTTTTGCTGCTGCGTCCGCTGATCCGGCGGCAGTGCAATCCCGATAAGCTTAAGACGAATGTGGATGCGCTGATCGGCAAGCAGGCCATCGTGATCGAAAAGATCGACAATTTAGAAGGCCAGGGCCGCATTAAGGTGGACAGTGCCGACTGGACCGCCCGCAGTGACGACGGTAGCGTAATCGACGCCGGGTGCCTGGTAGAGATCCATCGGATCGAGGGTGTCCGCGCTTATGTCGCGCCGGTCCATGCTGCAGTAGGTGCTCGCTGAGGCACATTGCCAAGAAAGGGCCCGGCGCATCATGCCGGGAAAGAAAGGAGAAAACTATGGGAGGATTGATCATTGCCGCTGTCATCGTCGTACTGGTGCTGATTTTGATACTGACGAATGTGCAGGTCGTGCAGCAGTCGAAGGCGTATGTCATTGAACGCCTGGGCGCATTCCAGACTGTCTGGGGCGTTGGCATTCATGTCAAAATGCCGTTTATCGACCGGGTCGCCAAGCGGGTCAGCCTGAAAGAG
>CAUBQU010000076.1 GCA_958438185.1 uncultured Oscillospiraceae bacterium | reverse complement strand
CTGCTAAGTTGGAATTGTACCGCGTATTTAAGACCGTCGCCGAAGCGGGGAATATCTCCGCCGCTGCCCAGAGCCTGTATATCTCCCAGTCCGCCATCAGCCAGTCGATCAAGCAGCTGGAGAACCAGCTGGGTGTCCGGCTGTTTTTGCGGACGCCGCGGGGCGTCAACCTGACAGAAGAAGGGCGGATGCTCTACCAATACGTCAACCGCGCCATCACGACGATCGAAAACGGCGAGGAGCGCCTGGCCCAGATGCAGCACCTGCTGCGGGGCCGCCTGGCCATCGGCGCCAGCGATACCGTCACAAAGCGCTTTCTGCTCCCCGTCCTGCAAAAATTCCACCGGGACTTCCCCGCGCTGAAAATTCAGATCATCAACGGCACCAGCTCCATGGTCCTCGAAGCGCTGCGGGGCGGAACGGTCGACCTGGCCTTTGCCACCTCCCCCATCGACGAGACGGAATACGACGCAACCCCCTGCTTTGACAACCATTACATCTTCGTCGCCTCGCCGGACTACGGCTGCGATTTCAGCCACGCCTACAGCCTGCAGGAGCTGACCCAGTTCCCGCTGATCCTGCTGGAGCGCAAAGCCAGCTCCCGGCGCTTTCTGGAGAATTTCTTCCTGGAGCACGGCCTGAAGCTGCAGCCCGAGATCGAGCTTGGCTCCCACAATCTGCTCATCGCGCTGGCCCGCATCGGCCTGGGCGTCGCCGGGGTGACGGAGGAATTCGCCCAGTCGGGCCTGATCCGCGGCGTCATCTGCCCGCTGCGGCTGAAAGAGGAGATCCCGACGCGCTATGTCGCCATGTGTACCTTAAAAAAGGTCCAGCCCAGCGCGGCCACGCTGAAATTTATGGAATACATCCAGGATTATCTGCGCAAATCGCCGCACTGAGCCAACTTATCTTGTTCACCGGCAGCCGCCCGCATTTCCCGCGCGCCGCTGCTATGCCCCTATTATCGCACACTTTCTCCCCTTTTGCAAGACCAAACCCAGCACCATGTGCCATTTTCCGCGCTGGGTTTTCATTTCAATTCTAAAACCCGATTTTAAAACGTACACGAAAGCGCATCTGCCACGGCGGGCGCGCTTTCGTGTACGTTTCGTTTTGCTTGTATTACTGGGCCTCCTGCGGGAAGAGGAGCGCGATAGCGCTGGCGGCGGCGGCCTGCTCGGCGCGCTTTTTGCTGCTGCCCTTGCCGGTTCCCACCGGGCGGCCGTTGAGCTCCACCTGCATGACAAATTGCTTGTCATGGTCCGGGCCGGACTCCTTCACCAGCGTATAGGCAAGACGCTGGTCCTTCTTCCGCTGCACCAGCTCCTGCAGGGCCGTCTTATAGTCCTGATTGCGCAGATGCTGCAGCGGCGGGACCTCGTCGAGGATCATCCGGTAGATCAGTGCCTTGGCAGCGGGATAGCCGCCGTCCAAATACGTCGCGGCAAAGACAGACTCCGTCGCGTCGGCGATCATGCTGGCCCGGTGGCGCCCGCCGCCGGTCTGCTCGCCGTGACCCAGCTGCAGATAATCCCCCAGCCCGATCCGCTCGGCGGCCCGGGCGAGATTCGTCTCGCAGACAAGGTCGGCCCGCATCCGGGTCATCTCCCCCTCGGGGAGCGACGGCTCGTTGCGATAGAGATAATCCGCCGTGACAAACCCCAGCACCGCGTCGCCCAAAAACTCCAGCCGCTCATTGCAGACGATGGCCGGGTCACGCTGCTCGTTGGCGTAGCTGCTGTGGGTCAGTGCCGTGCGCAGCAGCTGCCGGTCGCGAAACCGGTAGCCTAATTTTTCTTCCAGCTCCATCAGCTTATCCATGCTCGATCGCTCCTTGCTTTATTGCTCCTTCGGCAGCTGCATCGCCGCGATATTTTCGCTGATCTTCTCCGCCACGCCCTGCTCCACGACCTGCTTGGCCTGGGCAATGGCGCTCCGGATGGCCCGGGCCTTGGAAGAGCCATGGGCCTTGATGACCGGCTTTGCGATGCCCAGCAGCATCGTCCCGCCCGCTTCGTTATAATCCAGCCGCCCCCGCATGGCCTGCACGCCGGGCTTGCAGAGCAGATAGCCCAGCTTGCTCCAGAGGTTCCGGGTGAACATGCCCTTCATCATGCGGGTCATATAAATCGCCGTCCCCTCGATGCTCTTGAGGAGGATATTGCCGGAAAATCCGTCCGCCACGACGACATCTACGACGCCCAGGGGGACATCTCTTGCCTCAACATTGCCCGCAAAGTGCAAAAGCCCCTGCGCATCCGCCTCCTGCAGCAGGCGATACGCCTCCAGCTGCAGCGGCGTGCCCTTGGTATCCTCCGCGCCAATGTTCAAAAGACCGACCTTGGGCGCGGGCTTTCCCAGAATATACTTGGCGTAGATTGAGCCCATAAAGCCAAACTGCAGCAGATACTCCGGCATACACTCGGCGTTGGCGCCGCAGTCGATGAGGACCGTCCCGCCGTTGTCATTCGGCAGGACCGGGCCCAGGGCCGCCCGGCGGATGCCCTTGACCCGCCGCACCATCAGCGTCGCCGCCGTCAGCAGCGCACCGGTGGACCCGGCGGAGACCATCGCGTCATAGCCGCCGTCGTGGAGCATCTTCAGCCCGATGAGCATGGAAGAGTTTTTCCGCTGGTGCATGACCGTCGAGGGATTGTCGTGCATATCCACGACGTCGTCCGCGTGGGCGATCTCCACCCCGGCGGGCAGCGTCTCGATCCCCCGGGCCTTCAGGCACTCGAGGATCTCCTCGCCGCGCCCCACCAGGGTGATCTCCACATTCAGTTCCTTTGCCGCGTCCAGCGCGCCCAGGACGATTTCATCCGGCGCGTAGTCGCCGCCCATGGCATCGACAATAATTCGCATTGTCGGGACCTCCTATCTCTCAGATTCCGGTTTCCAGCAGCGTATCCAGCGTTTCCAGCGCCCGCTGGGCGATGGCCAGGTTCTTATTGGCCTTTCCCTTGACCCGGTAGCCCAGGGGCTCCAGAATGCCGAAGTTGATATTCATCGGCTGGAAGTGTTTCACACTCGGGTCGCTGATATAATAGCCCAGCGCGCCGATGGCTGTTCTTTGTGTAAAGTCCGGCACAGGCTTGCCCTGCAGCCGGGCCGCCAGGGTCACCGCCGCCAAATAGCCGGAGGCGGTGGACTCCACATAGCCCTCCACACCGGTCATCTGCCCGGCAAAGGCCGTCAGCGGGTCCCGCCGGTCGGCGTAGCCGCGGTCCAGCAGCTGGGGGGAATTTAAGAAGGTATTCCGGTGCATGACGCCGTAGCGGACAAATTCCGCATTGGCCAGCGCCGGGATCATGGAAAAGACCCGCTTCTGCTCTCCAAACCGCAGATGGGTCTGGAAGCCGACCATATTATAGACCGTCCCGGCGGCATTGTCCTTCCGCAGCTGGACGACGGCGTAGGGCTCCCGCCCCGTGGCCGGGTCCGCCAGGCCGACGGGCTTGAGCGGGCCGTAGCGAAGCGTGTCGATCCCCCGCCGGGCCATGACCTCCACCGGCATGCAGCCTTCAAAGACCAGCTTGTCCTCAAAGCCGTGGACCGGCGCTTCCTCTGCGCTGGCCAGCGCCTGCACAAATTGCCGGTAGACCTCCTCCGGCAGGGCGCAGTTGATGTAATCCGGCGTCCCCCGGTCGTAGCGGGAGGCAAACCAGGCCTTCGTCATATCAATGCTCTCCGCCGTGACAAGCGGCGCAGCAGCGTCGAAGAAATTCAGATACTCCCCCTGCCCGAAATACGCCGCGATGGCGTCAGACAACGCGTCAGAGGTCAGGGGCCCCGTCGCGATGATCACCGGCGGCGCCGGGACCTCGGTCACCTCGCCAGGGTAGACGGTGATGTTCGGATGATTGCGGATTTTCTCCGTCACCAGCCCGGAAAAGCCGTAGCGGTCGACTGCCAGGCAGCCGCCAGCCTCGACCCGCGTCGCCTCAGCGCACGTCAGGATCAGGCTCCCGGCCCGGCGCAGCTCCTCTTTCAAAAGCCCCACGGCGTTTTCCAGCCGATCGCCCCGGAAGGAGTTGGAGCACACCAGCTCCGCAAAATCCGGGCTGTGATGCGCCGGGGTCATCGCGCTGGGCTTCATCTCATACAGCGCCACCGAAAAGCCCCGCTGGGCCAGCTGCCAGGCGGCCTCGCAGCCCGCCAGGCCCGCGCCGATTACTTTGATCGTCTCCATGCTCACTCCTGTTTTTCCTTCGCCTGCGCCGCCTTCGGCTTTGCCTTGGCTGCGGGCTTCTTGGCGGCCTTGGCCGCAGGCTTCTTTGCCGTCTTAGACGCGGGCTTCTTCGCCGTCTTGGCCGCGGGCTTTTTGGCCGCCTTGGCCGCAGGCTTTGCCGCGCTCTTTTCGGCGGTCTCGGCGGTCTCCGCCTTCTCGGCCGTCTCGGCGGCCTCGTCGGTCCTCTCCTCCTGCTTCGGCTTGCGCTTATAGCCGCGCTTGTCCTCCGGCAGGAAATTTACGCATTTTTCGTTGATGCAGAAGGGCTTCATGTGCCCGCGGCCCGACTTTTTGAACAGTGTCTGCCCACACTCCGGGCAATCCAGCTCCGTCGGCACGTCCCAGGACATAAAGCCGCACGCCGCACCCTTTTCGCAGGCGTAATAGACATAGCCCTTGCCCGATTTCCGCTTCAGCATCCCGCTGCCGCACTTGGGGCAGCGGCCGGGCATATGCTCGACCAGCGGCTTCGTATTCTTGCACTCCGGATAGCCGGGGCAGGCTAAGAACCGGCCAAAGCGCCCGCTCTTGATGACCATCTTGCGCCCGCAGAGCTCGCAGACCTCGTCCGTCTCCTCCTCCGGGACCTTGATGCGCACGCCTTCCAGCGCCGCCTCCGCGTCGACCATCTCCTGGTGGAAGCCTGCGTAGAATTTCTCCAGGACTTCCTTCCAGCCCACTTTACCGGCTTCGACATCGTCCAGCTCGTCTTCCATGTGGGCCGTAAATGCCACGTCGACGATATCCTGGAAGCGCTCCTTCATCAGGTTCGTCACGACCTCGCCCAGGGCCGTCGGCATCAGCCGCTTGTCCTTTTTGAGGACATATTCCCGGTCCTGGATCGTCGAGACGATGGCCGCGTACGTCGACGGGCGGCCGACGCCCTTCTCCTCCATCGCCTTGACCAGCGTCGCCTCGGTATAGCGGGCAGGCGGCTGGGTAAAGTGCTGCTGCTTTTCCATTTTATCGGCGCTCAGCTGCTCGCCCTCTGCAAGATTGGGCAGGGCCTCGCCCTTTTCCTCCTGCTCATCGTCCTTGCCCTCTTCATAGACGGCGGTGAACCCGGCGAATTTCAGGCTCTGGTGATTTGAGCGGAACAGATGCCCGGCGCATTCCGTCGTGATGGCCACGGCGTCGTAAAGGGCATTGCTCATCTGTGTGGCTACAAAGCGGCTCCAGATCAGCTTATAGAGCCGATACTGGTCCCGCGACAGGCTCGCCTTGATGGACTCCGGGTCCAGCTGCACATTGCTGGGCCGGATGGCCTCGTGGGCGTCCTGCGCGGCATTGCTCGTCTTGTACCGGCGGGGCGCGCCGTTATAATAGCGGGGGCCGTAGCGCTGGGTGATAAACTCCCCCGCCGCCGCCAGCGCCTCTTCCGAAAGGCGCAGCGAGTCGGTACGCATATAGGTAATGAGGCCGACGGTGCCGACATCCGCCACGTCGACGCCTTCATACAGCTGCTGGGCCACGGCCATGGTCCACTTCGGCGTCATATTCAGCTTCCGCGACGCCTCCTGCTGGAGGGTCGAGGTGATAAACGGGGCAGGCGGCGTCCGCTTTTTCTCCGTCCGCTTGACGCTCTGGACGGTAAAGGGCTTCCCCTGGACATCGTCAATGATCTGCTGCACCTCTTGCTCCGAATGCAGCTCCCGCTTCTTGTCCTCGCCGTGGTAGTGGCCGACAAACGTCCCCGGTTTGCCGATGCGGGTAAACTGGGCGTCCAGCGTCCAGTACTCCTGGGGGACGAACGCGCGGATCTCCTCCTCCCGCTCCACGACAAGCCGCGTCGCCACGGACTGCACCCGCCCGGCAGACAGGCCCCGGCGGATCTTTTTCCACAGAAGCGGGCTGAGCTGATAGCCGACGATCCGGTCCAGCAGCCGCCGCGCCTGCTGCGCGTCCACCAGCCGCTGGTCGATTTCCCGGGGCTCCGCGATGGACTGGCGGACGACCTTCTGCGTGATCTCGTTAAAGGTCACGCGGCAGCTTTTGTCATCCGGAAGCTGCAGCAGCTCCTTCAGATGCCAGGAGATGGCCTCCCCCTCCCGGTCCGGGTCGGTTGCGAGATAGATCATAGACGCATCCTTGGAAAGCTGCGTCAGCTCCTTAATAATTGCCTCTTTGCCCTTCATGGGCTGATAGATCGGCGTAAAGTCATGGTCCAGATCAATGCCGAATTTGCTCTTCGGCAGATCGCGCAGATGGCCCATGCTCGCCTTGACCAGATACTCCGGCCCCAAATATTTTCCAATGGTCTTCGCCTTGGACGGCGACTCCACGATAACCAAATTTGTTGCTTCCTTTGCCATGGAAGACCTCCGCATTTTTTCGAAGCGGCGAGCGCCGCTCGTTTTTACGTCGATTTCGCCGCCAGACAAAAT
>CAUBQU010000075.1 GCA_958438185.1 uncultured Oscillospiraceae bacterium | reverse complement strand
TCATTTTCTGAATCTTTCAAGTCAAAATAATTGCATATGGCAGATATTGAAAGCTCGGACCTTGCCCGGGCGGGCAGGTTTTGCGGCGCAGGCGCGTGATTGACAGCTATGATATAATAACGGCATAGTGGATATGCTGCACACGTAGGCCCATTTGGCCCGCAGCCCGGGTTTTCCGGCAGGGCAAATGGCGGTGCAGGCCCGGCAAAGGAGCGCGGGTGCTTCCCTAATTATGACATTTCACGGATCTCACGTTTCTATTCCCTCCGGCAGAGCTGCCGGGGCGGCCGTTTGGAGGTAACGCAATGGCTGACCGCAAGAAAAAACAAGACAGTGTCCGGGTGCCCCGCACGGAAGAGCGACAGCACCGGAGCGCTTCTCAGACGGCGCTGCACGGCGCAGGCTCTCTCATCAAGCTGATCTTCGGCATCGTTGGGACGCTGCTGCTCGTCGTGCTGTGCACCGGCATTATTTTCAGCGTTCTGTTTGCCAACTATCTGCAGCACGATGTGCTGACCCAGTCCAACTATTCGCTGGACGGCATCAGTCTGAACCAGACGTCCTATGTCTATTATGAGGACAAGTCCGACGGCCAGTGGAAGCAGCTGCAGCGGCTCTACTCGACGGAAAACCGCATCTGGGCCGACCACGACGAGATCCCGGAGACGCTGGTCAACGCCGCCATCGCCATTGAGGACAAGCGCTTTTACCAGCACCAGGGCGTCGACTGGAAGCGGACGATCTCCGCTTCTCTGAACCTCTTCGTCGGCAACGACGCCTTCGGCGGCTCGACCATCACGCAGCAGCTCATCAAGAACCTCTCCAGTGACGACGATATCACTGTCCGCCGAAAGCTGCTGGAGATTTTCCGGGCTCTGGAATTTGAAAAGAAATACACGAAAGACGAGATCATGACCTGGTACCTCAACACGATCTACCTGGGTGAGGGCTGCTACGGGGTCAAGAGCGCGGCCAATGTCTACTTTGCCAAGGGGCTTGATGAGCTGACCGTGGCCGAGTGTGCCTGCCTCATCGGCATTACGAACAACCCCTACCGCTACGACCCGTACCTGCACCCGGAGAAAAACCGGGAGCGTCAGCTGGTCATTCTGAAGGAAATGCTGGACCAGGAGCTCATCGACCAGGCCACGTATGACGAGGCCGTCGCCCAGAAGATGGTCTTCCAGAACGGCAGCGCCGAGGATCTCTACACCTGTCCCAGCTGCGGCACAGAGACGGGCGAATACTCTCTGAAGACGGAGACGGTCGAGTATACCGAAGCCGAGCGGGAGGCTCTGCTGGCCCAGGCCCAGCAGCAGGCCGAGGCAAACGGCGAGAGCACGGACTCCCTCATTGTCCCCACCAGCTATACCCTGTATTACTGCCCCAACTGCGGCGCCTCCATCGACCCGGATGACGGCAAGGAAGCGGAGCGGGATTACTCCTACTTTGTCGATACCGTGTTCCGCGATGTCTCCGAGGATCTGGCGGAGCTGACGGGCTATGACCTGGAGACCTGCGAGACGATGGTCAAGACCGGCGGTTACACGATCTACGCCACCATCGACCCGACGGTCCAGGCGGCAGTGGACGCCGTCTATGAGGACCTGGCCAATGTTCCCACGACGACCAGCGCCCAGCAGCTGCAATCGGCCATCGTCGTCGTCGACAATGAGTCCGGCGATATCGTCGGCATGGCGGGCGGCGTCGGCAAGAAAGAGGGCTCTCTGACCCTGAACCGGGCGACCCAGAGTATGCGCTCCCCCGGCTCCTCCATCAAGCCGCTGACGGTCTACGCCCCCGCGCTGGACGCCGGGACAATCACCCCTTACTCCGTCTATGCGGACTCCCCGTATAAGGACAACTGGCCGAAGAACCAGTCAAACACCTACTCCGGCGCGACGACTGTCTCCGTCGCGGTGGCAAAATCGCTCAACACTGTCGCCGTCAAGGTCCTGGCGGACCTGGGCGTTGAAAAGAGCTTCGCCTTTGCGACAGAAAAGCTGGGAATGAACACCCTGGTGGAAAAAGAAAATATCGACGGCAAGCAGTATACCGACGTCGCCCTGGCCCCGCTGGCCCTGGGCGCGCTGACCAAAGGCGTGACCGTCCGCGAGATGACGACGGCCTACGCCACCTTCCCAAACAACGGCGTCTACCGGTACGCCCGGACGTATGTCAAGGTTTTGGACAGCCAGGGCAATGTTGTCCTGGATAACACGCAGAAGACCCACAACGCCATGAAAAAGACGACGGCGTGGAATATGACGATGCTCCTGCAGAACGCCGTCAACGCCGGTACCGGCACTCCGGCCCGGCTGACGGGCATGAATGTCGCCGGTAAGACCGGTACGACGTCCGACGACCACGACCGTTACTTTGCTGGTTACACGCCGTACTACACCGCGTGCGTCTGGTGCGGCTTTGACTCCCAGGATGAGATCATCCTGACGGGCAACCGGACGAACCCGGCCATCGTCATGTGGCGGCGGGTCATGGCCAAGCTCCATGAGGGACTGGAGAACAAGCCATTCTTCGACGCTGGTAATATGAAGACCGTCACCATCTGCACCAAGAGCGGATTGCTTGCCTCCGCAGCCTGCGCGCTGGACATCTCCGGCAACGGCGCTGTCAGACAGCAGATGTTCGCCGACGATGTACCGACAGAATATTGCACCGGTCACCACACGGTGCAATGGTGCACTGGCGGGCATGGAATCGCCAATGAGTATTGCGCCCGAATGCCCGGCAACTCAGTCATCACCGGCTCTGTCTACCAGGGCAGCAGCTATGGCACCTGTACGGTGCATAACGCTCATACCGTCGCCGAGGCGACGAAGCCGGAGGAAAACGTCGATGGCGACGACGATGGCGACGACGGGGAATCGGAGCCCCCGGACACGTCGGAACACACGCGTTAAAACAGAAACAGAGGATTTATAACTATGTGGATCGCAGATAAATGGAGGGACTATGAGGTGCTCGACACCAGCGACGGCGAAAAGCTGGAGCGCTGGGGCCGCTACATCCTGGTCCGGCCAGACCCCCAGGTGATCTGGCGCAGCCCCCGGCGCGATGCGCGCTGGCGGCACCACGACGCCCGCTATGCCCGCTCATCCACCGGCGGCGGCAAATGGTCGGCGCATCACCTGCCGGATCGCTGGCAGATTCAGTACGGGCCGCTGACCTTCAACGTCAAGCCGATGAATTTCAAGCACACCGGTGTCTTCCCGGAGCAGGCGGCCAACTGGGATTATATTATGGAGAAGATCCGCACGGCGGGGCGGCCCATTCGGGTTCTGAACCTCTTTGCCTATACCGGCGGCGCAACGCTGGCGGCGGCGGCAGCTGGGGCGGAGGTCTGCCATGTGGACGCGGCCAAGGGTATGGTCGCCTGGGCCCGGGAGAATGCCAAGTCCTCCGGGCTGGAGGGCGCACCCATCCGCTGGATCATTGACGACTGCGGTAAATTTGTCGAGCGGGAGATCCGCCGGGGGCGGCGCTATGACGCCATCATCATGGACCCGCCGTCCTATGGCCGAGGCCCCTCCGGGGAGATCTGGAAGCTGGAGAAGGACCTGTTCGACTTCGTCCAGCTGACGGCGGGGGTGCTTTCGGATTCGCCGCTGTTCGTCATCATCAACTCTTATACAACGGGGCTTGCACCCAGTGTCCTGGGCTGCATTATGGACAGTGTCTATACTCCCCGCTTCGGCGGCGGCAGCTGCTGCGACGAGCTCGGCCTGCCAGTGACATCGGGCCTGACCCTCCCCTGCGGCGCGACAGGCCGCTGGGAACCAAAAAAGGATTAACGGAAAACACTTATGGAAACACTGCAAGTCACAGACCTTCACTATACGTACCCCGCCACGGAGGGCGAGGCCGTCACGGATATTTTCCAGGGGCTGGACCTGACGATCCCCCACGGCAGCTTCGTCGCCATTCTCGGGCACAACGGCTGCGGGAAATCCACCCTGGCCAAACATTTTAACGCGATCCTGCTGCCCAGCGGCGGCAGCGTCCAGGTCTACGGGATGGACACGCGGGACGAAGCGCTGCTGCTGGAGATTCGCCGCAGCGTCGGGATGGTCTTTCAGAACCCGGATAACCAGATCGTGGCCAATGTCGTGGAGGAGGACATCGCCTTCGCACCGGAGAACCTCGGCGTCGCCCCGGCGGAGATCCGCCAGCGGGTGGACGACGCGCTGCGGCAGGTCGGCATGTATGAATACCGCACCCACGCACCGCATCTGCTCTCCGGCGGGCAAAAGCAGCGCATCGCCATCGCCGGGGTCATCGCCATGCGGCCCAAGTGCATCGTCCTCGACGAGCCGACAGCCATGCTCGACCCCCAGGGCCGACGCGATGTGCTGCAGACCGTCCGGCGGCTGAACCGAGAGGTGGGCATTACGATTATTCTCATCACCCACCATATGGACGAGGCGGCCCAGGCGGACCGGGTCATCGCCATGGAGACGGGGCGCATCCTGTGCGACGGGACGCCCAAGGAGGTCTTCACCCAGGTGGAAAAATTGCAGCAGGCGGGGCTGACCGTCCCGCAGACAACGCAGCTGCTCTACCGGCTGCGGTCCATGGGCTATGACCTGCCCCTGGATGCACTCTCGGTCACGGAATGCGCGCAGGCACTTCACACTTGGCTGGAGGCCTGACAAACAGATTCGGAGGAAACCACATTGGCGCCTATGCTTGCCGTCAACGATTTGACGCATATCTACAGTATCGGCACGCCCTTTGAGCATGCCGCCATCGAACATGTCAGCTTCACCGTCGAGCCGGGAGAGTTTATCGGCCTTATCGGCCACACTGGCTCCGGGAAATCCACGCTGATCCAGCACCTGAACGGCCTGCTCAAGCCGACTTCGGGGGAAATTCTCTTCCACGGGAAAAACATCTGGGAGAGTACGGCGACAATCCGTCAGACCCGGTTCCAAATCGGGCTGGTGTTCCAGTACCCGGAGTACCAGCTTTTTGAAGAGACGGTCTATAAGGACATCGCCTTTGGGCCCAAGAACATGGGCCTGGACCAGGACGAAATTCACCGGCGCGTACTGCGGGCCAGCGGCTTTGTCGGCCTGCCGGAGGCGCTTTTGAAAAAATCCCCCTTTGAGCTCTCCGGCGGGCAAAAGCGCCGGGTGGCCATCGCAGGCGTCATCGCCATGGAGCCGGAGGTTCTCATCCTCGATGAGCCGACGGCGGGGCTGGACCCGGTGGGGCAAAAGCAAATTTTAGAGAACATCCGCGCCTATCAGCAGGCGCAGAACGCGGCCATCCTGATGGTCACCCACAGCATGGAGGACGTGGCGGTCATCGCGGACCGGCTGCTCGTCATGAACGACGGGGCCATCGCCATGCAGGGCACGCCGCCGGAGGTCTTCGCCCATGCGGAGGAGCTGGCAGCCATGGGGCTGGATGTGCCCCAGGTGAACCGGGTCATTTTGGCGCTGCGCCATATGGGGCTGGACCTCGACGCCGGGATCTTCACCGTCGACCAGGCGGTGCAGGCGCTGACCGCGCGCAAAGGAGGCCCCCATGCTTAAAGATATCACCCTGGGGCAGTACTTCCCCGGCGAGACCCTCATCCACCGGCTTGACCCGCGGACAAAGCTGCTGGCCGTCATCGCCTTTATCGTGGCGCTGTTTTTGGCAAAGTCGTTTTTCTCCTACGGGCTGGTGCTGGTCTTTCTTGTCGCCTGCATCCGCATCTCGCGGGTCCATCTGAAGGTGATTTTGCGGGGGCTGAAGCCGCTGCTCATCATCATCGTCCTGACGGGGCTTTTGAATTTGTTCTACACCCAGGGCACCGTCCTGGTGCATTTCTGGATCTTCACCATCACAAAAGAGGGCCTCATCATGGCGAGCCTTATGATCCTGCGGATCATCATGCTCATTACGGGAACCTTTCTTCTGACCTACACCACCTCCCCCATCGCGCTGACGGACGGGCTGGAGCTGCTTCTGAGCCCCCTGAAAAAAATCAAGGTGCCGATCCATGAGCTGTCCATGATGATGTGCATCGCCCTGCGCTTTATCCCGACACTCATTGAGGAGACGGATAAGATCATGTCCGCCCAAAAGGCCCGGGGGGCGGATTTTGAAAGCGGGCATCTCATCCAGCGGGCCAAAGCCCTGGTGCCGATCCTCGTGCCGCTGTTTATCAGCGCGTTCCGCCGGGCCGACGAGCTGGCGGTGGCCATGGAGTGCCGCTGCTACCACGGCGGCGCGGGGCGGACCCGGATGAAGCAGCTGCGCTACGGCATGCGGGACCTCTGGGCCGGACTTGTGACGGCCGCGCTGCTGGCCGGCGTCATCGTCCTGCGCAGCTTTGGATACTAGGAGGCGAGGAATATGCGGAATATCGCCCTCTTGCTGTGCTATGAGGGGACAGCCTACCACGGCTGGCAGGTGCAGAAAAACGCCGTGACCGTCGCCGGAACGCTGGAGGCCGCGGCCGCCAAGGTCCTGGGCCACCGGGTGCATATCACCGGCTGCGGCCGAACGGACGCCGGGGTCCATGCCAAGCGCTATATCGCGAATTTTCATACCGACTCTCGCATCCCGGCAGAGCGCATCTCCTACGCCCTCAACACCCACCTGCCCCAGGACATCGCTGTCTGGGACGCGTGGGAAATTCACGACGGATTTAATGCCATCGGCTCCTGCTGCCGGAAGGAATACACGTATCTGT
>CAUBQU010000074.1 GCA_958438185.1 uncultured Oscillospiraceae bacterium | reverse complement strand
ATATTATATTGCCCGGGAGGTCGACCAGGTATTCCAGGAGGCCGAGTCCGCCGCCGCACAGATGCACGACGATTTTGTCTCCGTCGAGCACCTGTTTCTGGCCCTGCTGACTTGCCCGGACCGGACGCTAAAGCAGCTGTTTTCCACCTATCAGCTGCAAAAGGAGGACGTTCTGCAGGCCCTGCAGACCATCCGCGGCAACCAGCGCGTCACCAATGACAACCCGGAGGACACCTACGAGGCCCTGGAAAAATTCGGCACAGACCTTGTCAAGCGGGCGAGAGAGAAGAAAATGGACCCGGTCATCGGCCGGGATGATGAGATCCGAAACGTCATCCGCATTCTTTCCCGAAAGACGAAGAATAACCCCGTCCTGATCGGCGAGCCCGGCGTCGGCAAAACGGCCATCGCCGAAGGGCTGGCCCAACGGATTGTCAAGGGTGACGTGCCGAAGAGCCTGCGGGATAAGACGATCTTCTCCCTGGATATGGGCGCACTGATCGCCGGTGCAAAGTACCGGGGCGAATTTGAAGAGCGGCTCAAGGCCGTGCTGGAGGAAGTGAGAAAGTCGGAAGGCCGGATCATCCTCTTCATTGATGAGCTGCACACCATCGTCGGCGCTGGCAAGACGGAGGGCTCTATGGACGCCGGCAATCTGCTCAAGCCGATGCTGGCCCGGGGCGAGCTCCACTGCATCGGTGCCACGACACTGGACGAATACCGCCAGTACATCGAAAAAGACCCGGCGTTGGAGCGCCGCTTCCAGACTGTTCTGGTCCAGGAGCCGACGGTAGAGGACACCATCGCCATCCTGCGTGGCTTAAAGGAGCGCTATGAGGTCTTCCACGGCGTCAAGATCACAGACCCGGCCATCATCGCCGCCGCGACCCTCTCTAACCGCTATATCACCGATCGCTTCCTGCCGGACAAGGCCATTGACCTCATCGACGAGGCCTGCGCTATGATCCGCACAGAGATGGATTCCATGCCCACGGAGCTGGACGTCATCTCCCGGAAGATTATCCAGATGGAGATTGAGGAAGCCGCCCTGAAAAATCAGGACGACGAGCTCTCCAAAGCGCGTCTGCAGGAGCTGCAGAAGGAGCTGGCCGAGAGCCGCGACAGCTTCAATTCCATGAAGGCCAAATGGGAAAACGAAAAAAACGCCATCGGCCGCGTCCAGCAGCTGCGGGAGCAGATTGAAAAGCTGAACGCTGAGATCGAGCGCGCCGAGCAGGACTACGACCTGGAAAAGGCCGCCCGGCTGAAATACGGCGAGCTGCCTGAGGCCAAGCGGCAGCTGGCTGAGGAAGAGCAGCATGCCCAGGACGCCAAAGAGAGCAGCCTGCTGCGGGATAAGGTCACCGATGAGGAGATCGCCCGCATCATTGAACGCTGGACAGGTATCCCTGTCGCGCGCCTGATGGAGGGCGAGCGGGATAAGCTGCTGCACCTGCAGGAGATTCTGCACCAGCGGGTCGTCGGCCAGGAGCAGGCCGTCCAGGCCGTCAGTGAGGCCATCTGGCGCAGCCGCGCCGGAATCCACGACCCGAACCGCCCCATCGGCTCCTTCCTCTTCCTGGGCCCGACGGGCGTCGGCAAAACGGAGCTAGCCAAGACGCTGGCCCAGGCGCTGTTCGACGACGAAAAGAATCTGGTCCGGATCGACATGTCCGAGTATATGGAGAAATACTCCGTCTCGCGGCTAATCGGTGCGCCCCCCGGCTACGTCGGTTACGAAGAGGGCGGCCAGTTGACGGAAGCCGTCCGCCGGAAGCCCTATAGCGTGATCCTCTTCGACGAGATCGAAAAGGCACATCCGGATGTCTTCAACGTCCTGCTGCAGGTACTTGACGACGGCCGGATCACCGACAGTCAGGGCCGCCTGGTGGATTTCAAAAATACAATCATCATCCTGACCTCCAACCTCGGCTCCCAGTTCCTGCTTGACGGCATCAACCCCGACGGCTCGATCTCCCGGGAGGCGACGGAGCAGGTCCAGCAGCTGCTGCGCCGGTCCTTCCGGCCCGAGTTCCTGAACCGGCTCGATGAGATCGTCTTCTACAAGCCGCTGACGAAGGAGAACATCGGCAAGATCATCGACCTGCAGATCGAAGCGCTAAACCAGCGCCTGGAAGATAAGCAGATGCACGTCACTGTCTCGACGGAGGCAAAGCAGTTTATCATCGACGCCGCCTACGACCCGCAGTACGGTGCCCGGCCGCTGCGCCGCTATGTCCAGCATACGGTCGAGACGCTCATTGCCCGCCGCATCATCGCCGGCGATATCCTGCCGGGTGCGCAGCTTCGCGTCAGCGTCCAAAACGGCGAATTGGCCGTCGAAGCCTGATTATATTGCCAAAAGCACAAACGGACTACCTCACATCGCGAGGCAGTCCGTTTCTTGCGGTTGTTTAATAAATTGGTCATTGTAAAATGTCTCCCCCGGCTCGAGAATGACAAATTGCTCGTCCCACCGGCCGCTGACCAGCTTTTCCAGCAGAATATTGCTGCCCGGGACATAACCGAGCTTGCTGTGAATCATCTCCGCCTGCACCTGCGCGTCAGCGACATATCCAGGCTCCCGGCAATCATAGGTACCCGTATCGATGATATCCGCGTTGGTATACGACCGAAAATACGCCCGGAACAGCCGTCCAGCCTTCTTTTCACCGTATTGTTCCAACATTCTGCCATAAATAGCGTGGATATTAAAATATTCGTCATTGTCCCGAAAGTACATATGCCCGCAGGACTTTAGATTGGGGTACCAGGTGTCATCCGTATGCAGAAGCAGGGTGATGCAGTCATCCACCCGGGGCACGACGATACGGCAATCGGCCCCCACGCCATCCAGCGCGCCGCCGCAAAAGCCCATCGCCAGCAGGATCGTATCATACGCCTGCCCCAGGGGCGCCAGGACCCGCTTCATCTCCTGGCACATTTTCTTCGGCTCCACATGCAGCTTTCGGTCAATCTCCACCACGGGGAAGTTCGTCCCCATTTTCTCCTGGGCTGCCTGCAGATGCAGCAGCATCGCGTCGCAGACAACGATCACCGTCTTCCCTTGCAGCGCCGTGTTATGTTCCATAAGAACCCCTTCTTTCCGGCCGAATGATGATCCTGTATTGCTAGTATCATAGCACAGTTTCTAAAACTGCGCAACTCCCTCCCCGCCCGCCATTGCACCCCGGAACCGCAAAATTTTTCTTGCTTTTTGCGGCGCTGTATACTATAATATTCTTGTTATATGCCGGTGTGATGGAATTGGTAGACGTAGTGGACTCAAAATCCACCGCCAGCGATGGCGTGCCGGTTCGAGTCCGGCCACCGGCACCAGATCGCGTGTTTCCGTGAGATTTCTCTCAGGAACACGCGGTTTTTTATCTGGAGCAGGCAAATGCCTGATGCCCATGGGGCGGGGCATGCTTATCCCTGGTGCAACCAGAAAGTTGCCTGCACCGCGGTGATGCCGTTTGGAAAGGCGCGCTTGCAGGAAGTGGAAAACGCCAGGAAACTATGCTATACTGTAAGAAATTCAGTGGGGGTGACGCTTTTGATTCTATTTTTTTCGGCAACGGGCAACTGCAAATATGTTGCAGCACGGTTGGCAGAGGCAGAGCCGCAGGAAATGCTGTCTATCGTGGATTGCATCCAGGAAAACCGATTTGCTTTTTCAGATGCCAAAATCGGCATCATCTCCCCGACCTATGACTGGGGCTTACCGAGCATCGTCAATGAATTTTTAAAGCAGGCATCATTTCAGACCGACTATCTCTACTTTGTCGCCACCTATGGGACAACCCCCGGCGCTGCCGGCGCTATGGCGGGCAGCGCGATCCAAGGCCGGTCCATTGACGCATTTTACGCCGTCCGCATGGCCGACACATGGACGCCGATTTTCGACCTCTCCACTCCGGAAATGGTTGCAAAATACACGAAGCATACAGAAGCGGAGATCTGCAGTCTGATACAAGGCGTTGGCGCGCGGCATACCTGCCGCCATATGGTTCCGCGCACGCCTGCCTTCATCACAAAATGGATCGCCGCGCCGATCTACGACCTCAAGGTGCGACGCACCTCCCATTTCCATGTGGAAAACAGCTGCATCGGCTGCGGGCTGTGCGCAAAAAAATGCCCAGTGCAGGCCATTGCGCTGCGGAGCAAAAAGCCGGTCTGGGTCAAGGAGAAATGCGTCATGTGCCTCGGATGCCTGCACCGCTGCCCAAAATTTGCGATCCAGTACGGTAGCAAAACGAAACAGCACGGGCAGTATACAAACCCGAACGTCAAAGTATAACGATAGCCGCGTTTTTTCAGCCACCAAGGAGCGCTTCTTGGTTGTCTTCTTATTTCATGAAAAATGCAACTTTTTATGAGGCCGGTACCTTACACACAGCGCTATATAGAGGGTGAAATGAATGCACAAGAATTAGGATTTCGTCCTTCGGCACAGTCCACATAAGGGCCATGGTGAATGGGGATCGAACGGGATTCATAAAAAGCTGCAGTTCTCTTCCAGAAGATGCAGCTTCTCGTGGCCTGATCGCACACGTTCACACGAAGTCCGCTCCCGTGGGATCGTGCGTGTGTTTCGCGGCAGCGTGGATAGAGAAAACAGCCCCCAGCCTGGGGCCGGTGAAGGCCGGTCCATGCCGGGGGCGCTTGTATTATCTTGTGTATGCCGCAGCTTATGCCATCAGCGGTAGGCCGGTTACTTTGTCTGCATTCTGTAAATAAAGCTTACGATCTGCGCTCTTGTGCAGTTCTGGTCGGGGGCAAATCTGCCGCCGCCAACACCGGCCGCCACGCCGTTTGCCGCTGCCCAAGCGACTGCATTTGCATAATAGGCCGACGCGCCGACGTCGCTGAACACCGCACCGCTCTGCACGGCAGGGCTGCCAGCGTACCGGTACAGGAAGGAGACGATCTGCGCGCGAGTGCAGGTCGCATTCGGGCTGAAGGCCACCGCGGAGGTGCCGTAGGTGATGCCGTTTTCCATCGCCCACAGCACAGCGTCATAATAGTAATCGCCTGCTCTCACGTCTGCAAAGGGCATCGTACCGGTCTTAGGCGCCGGACGGCCTGCGATCCGCCACAGGAAGCTGACGGCCTGGGCCCGGGTGCAGTTGCCATCCGGGGTGAAGGTCGTGGCCGTGGTGCCGCTGGTGACGCCTGCTTCCACTGCCCAGAGGACCGCTTCTTCGTAATACGCGCCGGCGGGGACATCCGTAAACGGATTTGTCACCCGGCGCGCCACCGTGAAGGTGATCGCACCGCTGGCCGACGCCCCGGCGTAGTTGCCCGTCCCGGCAAAGGCATAGGCAACGGAAAGCTGCGCCCCGACGGCGCTCTGCCGCAGCAGATCTTCGATCTGCGCCGCGGTTTTTTCCTGGCCGTCGACGGTGTACGTCGTCGTGCCGGTGGCGGTCTCGCCATTGACGCCGCCAAAGCTTGCCGCCTGGAACGTGCCCTCGCCAGCGTAGACTGTCTGGGCCGTCTGCGTTTGGTCCGTCACGGTCTGGCAGGGCGTGATATCCGCCGTCAGGTCCGACAGGTCCGGCTGGGCCAGCTGGTATTTCCCGGCATCCGCGCCGGTCAGCCGCAGTGTGCCGGTGACTGTTACCGATTTGCCTGCCCCAACATTGGGATCGCCAAATACCGCTTTGGCATCGGAATAGTCGATCTTGACATCGTCGCCTGCGTTGACCGGTCCGAGCAGGAAGCCGCCGGAGAGGGTCGCCGCTGTCGTGCCGTCATAGGTCTTGTTTTCCGCCTGGATCGTCCCTGCAGCAACGGTGAGCTCTTGCGTTTTGAAATTCACTGTCACATACACGACATCCCGGCGGCTGTTCAGGAAGCCATACGAGACGCTGGCGGGCGCCCCGTTATAAGTCGCCGTCACAGTACGGCCAATATAGTGGCCCGACGCCGCCACGAACCGGAGACTCAAGCGCCCAGCGCTCTGATAGAAGGAGGCGCTTGTGATCACGACGTTTTCTGCAGAAAATGCCGTCAGATCGTCGGTTGCCAAGCTGCCGTCTTCCTGCAGCGCAGGGCCGGTAATGGCAAGCTCCGTGACCGGCTGCGGGGTGACATCGCCCACGGTGTACCAGACATTATATTCCTTGCGTTTTGCCGTATCGCCCACGCATTCGAGCAATGCGTAATTGCTTTCGCTCCCATCCTTTTGCCGGAGGGAGAGGGTAAAGCCGTCGCTAAACCGGTAATCATCCATATTGCGCAGCTGCAGGGTCGCGAGATATACCTTGCCGTCCTCAAAGGTATCGCCCGTTTTCAGCTGCTTGATCTGGGTCGTACTGCCGACATAGGGCACCTCATACCACCCCGCCGAGGCGCTGGCGCCCCGCAGCCGGACAACGCCCGTCTCCGGTGCAAATTCCCCCAGCTCCATGGGCTGGCCCGCCGCCGGATCGCTGCGGTAGACCGTGACGCCGTTTATGTGCGTCGCCGGGTCTGCCACCGGGTAGGTGTAGATCGGATCATACACCGCGCAGCCCCGGGTCACGGTGCAGGTCTTGCCATCCGGCGAGACGGTGCAGGTCACGCCGCTGGTCCCGTTAAAATCGCCGGTGACTGTCTCGGCAAAGCGAGCACCTGCACACGCCTGCAGCACCGCCATCACACGGTAGCTCTGCACCTGGTTGAAGGTCGTCTCCGCTTCACGCAGGTCGCGATAACTGCCGTCGGCTTCCTTGATCTGGAACGCCGCCGATGCCAGGGTATACGC
>CAUBQU010000073.1 GCA_958438185.1 uncultured Oscillospiraceae bacterium | reverse complement strand
GTCATGGCGTGGGCGTCCTTGCCCAGCTTGCGGCGGATGAGCTCCGTGCCGCCCAGCATATTGGACCACTGGTCGTCGCCGCCAAACTGCATATTGCAGCCGTAGTGCTGGTAGAGGTAGTAGAAGTCGTAGGACTGCATGATCATATAGTTGAATTCCAGGAAGGAGAGGCCCTTCTCCATCCGCTGCTTGTAGCACTCGGCCCGCAGCATATTATTGACCGAGAAGCACGCGCCGACATCCCGCAGCAGCTCGATATAATTGAGCTTCATCAGCCAATCGGCGTTGTTCACCATAATGGCCTTGCCCGGCCCGAAGTCGATGAACCGCTCCATCTGCTTTTTAAAGCAGTCGCAGTTGTGCTGGATGGTCTCCGGCGTCATCATCTGGCGCATATCCGTCCGGCCGGAGGGGTCGCCGACCATGCCTGTGCCGCCGCCGACGAGGACGACCGGCCGGTTGCCCGCCATCTGCAGCCGCTTCATCAGGCACAGCGCCATAAAGTGGCTGACATGCAGCGAATCCGCCGTCGGGTCAAAGCCGATATAGAACGTCGCCTTGCCGGTGTTGACCATTTCCCGGATCTCCGGCTCATTCGTCACCTGGGCGATCAGCCCTCTGGCCTGCAGCTCTTCATAAATACCCATCGTGAAACTCCTTGTTATCATTGGATCAATTAAATTTATACTAGCAAATTTCCCGCCGTTTGTCAACGGGGCCGTCCCCGCACTCACCTGCGCAGCATCTCCGCTGCGCTGGAGATCGTCGTCTCCGTGATCTCTGCGCCGCCGATGAGCCGGGCCAGCTCCAGCTCCCGCTCTCGCCGCGCCAGGGGTTCGACGGCCGTATACGTCCTGCCCTCCCGCTCGGATTTGGAGACCCGCAGATGGCAGTCCGCCATGGCCGCGATCTGGGGCAGATGCGTCACGCACAGAACCTGCTTGCTCTTTGCGACGCTTGCCAGCTTCTCCGCGACCCGCTGGGCCGCCCGGCCGGAGACCCCGGCGTCCACCTCGTCAAAAATCAGCGTCGGGACCGCGTCCCGCTCCGCCATAACATTCTTGATGGCCAGCATGATCCGCGCCAGCTCGCCGCCGGAGGCGACCCGGCTCATGGGCTTTAACGCCTCGCCCGCGTTGGCGGACATCAAAAACCGCACCACATCCATCCCCGTCTCGCTGGGCTGCGCCTTTTCAAACTGGCAGACAAACTGCACCCGGGGCATATCCAGCTGCCGCAGCTCCTCGACGATGCGGTCCGATAACCGCGCCCCCGCCGCCCGCCGCGTCGCCCGCAGCGCCTTAGCCGCCGCCAGCAGCCGCGCCTTCTGGGCCTCCAGGTCCTGGGCAAGCGCCTGCAGGCGATCGTCCGAAAATTCGATCTGGTCCAGCCGCTGCTTTGCGTTTTCGCACAGCGTCAGCAGCCCCGCCTCGTCGGCCCCGTATTTGCGGAAGAGCCGCTGCAGCTGGGCAAGGCGGCTCTCCGCCTGCTCCAGCTCGGCCTCGCTGTAGGAAAGGTCCTGCCGCCGGGCGCGGACATTTTCCGATAGGTCCTGTACCTCGTACATGAGCTCCTTCGCCCGCTGGGAGAGCGCCGCCAGCGCGTCGTCAAACCGCGCCGCCTGGCCTAGCGCCGCCGCCGTCTGGCTCAGCATCGCCTCGGCCCCGTTAGACGACTCGTCTCCATACAGGCAGCCGATGGCCGTCTCCAGCCCCGCCTCTAGCTTTTCGGCGTTTTGCAGGACGCTTTGCCGCGCCCGCAGGGCGTCGTATTCGCCGGGCTGCAGCTTCGCCCGGGTCAGCTCCTCGATCTGGTGGCGCAGCGCGTCCGTCAGGCGGAGCTTTTCGCCCTCGTCCATCTGCAGCCGCGCCATCTCCTGCCGGATGGCAAGGTACGCGTCATATTCCTTCCGGTACGCCGCAAGCTCCGCGTCATTTCCCGCGAAGCTGTCCAGGCAGGCAAGATGGCTTGCCTCGTCAAAGAGCTGCTGGCTGTCGTGCTGGCCATGGATCTGCACCAGCTGCAGCCCCAGCTTTTTGAGCGTCGCCACCGTCACCGGCAGGCCGTTGACGCGGCAGACATTCTTCCCGTCCAGGAAGATCTGCCGCTGCACCAGCAGCTCATCGCCATACGGCACCTCGAACTCGGAAAACCAAGCAAGCTCCGGGACTCCGGTAAACACCGCCCGGACCGTCGCCTTATTCGCCCCGGTGCGGATGACATCCCGGTACGTCCGCTCGCCCAGGATCGCATTGATCGCATCGATGACGATGGACTTGCCTGCCCCCGTCTCGCCGGTCAGGACGTTAAACCCCCGGTCAAAGGCGATATCCGCCGCCTCGATGACAGCGATATTTTCAATATGCAGCAGTGAAAGCATGTGATTTCCCCCTGCCTCCAGGCGTTACGACACCAGCTTCTTGATCTCCGCGCAGAAAGCCGCCGCCGCGTTATTGTCGCGCATGACGAGGAACGCCGTATCGTCCCCCGCCAGGGAGCCGACGACGACGGACATATTCATCGCGTCGATGGCCGAGCACGCCGCCGAGGCCAGCCCCGGCATCGTCTTGATGACGACCATATTCTGCGCATAATCAAAGCTTGTCACACACTCGCGGAAGATCGTATTGAGCCGGGCGGAAAACGTCCCGCCGACCTCCTTGTTCGACGTCGCATACCGATAGGTGCCCATGGACGTCAGCTCCTTCACAATGCGCAGCTCCTTGATATCCCGGGAGATCGTTGCCTGGGTGCTTTTAAAGCCGCTCTTTTGCAGCTCTTCCAGCAGCTGCTCCTGGGTCTCGATGTCCATTGCGGAGATGATCTCCATAATTTTTGCCTGCCGTTTGATCTTCATAAAAACCGCCTCTTATCTGTCCCGAATTTTTGGTTGACCACTTCAAAAAAGCTCTGCTCCTTCAGCTTCACCAGCTGCACGTCCTGCGCCGCCCGGGTGACCTGGATGATATCGCCGGTGCTCAGCTTGAAGGCCTTGCCGCCGTCGATGGAAAGGTACGCGTTCCGCCGCCCGACCTTCCCGACCCGGGCGCTGATGGTCCGCTTGGACGAGGTCACAAACGGCCGTGTCATCATATCGTGCGCGCAGATGGGGGTAATCAAAATATTATGCGCCGTCGGCTCCACGATGGGCCCCCCGGCAGACATGGAATACGCCGTCGACCCGGTGGGCGTGCCCAGGATCAGCCCGTCGCCGATGACCTGCATCACATCCACCCCGTCGCAGACGACGGTCAGCTGGATGATCCGGGCGACGGCCCCCTTGGCGATGACGGCGTCGTTCAGCGCCAGCTCCTGCCAGATGACCTCGCCGCCGCGGATGACCTCGACCTGGAGCATCATCCGGGCCTCCGTCGTGTAGCGGTCGTCTTTCAGCTTGCGCAGCAGGTGCATCTCGTTGCTCTCCAGCTCCGCCATAAAGCCCATGGTGCCGATGTTGATGCCCAGGGCCGGGATGCCCGCCTCCGCCGCCGCCTTGGCCGCGTGGAGGATCGTCCCGTCGCCGCCGAAGCAGATGAGCAGCTCCGCGCCCGGCAGCTCCTCCGGCAGGCTAGCAAGCTGCAGCCCCGCCGGGCAGTCAAAATTCTTCTCCGCCTCAAAGGCCAGGCAGAGCTTTGCGTGAATGCCGACAGAGCGCAGGATCTTCTGCGCCTTGCGGGCCGTCTCAAAATTCTTATCCCGATAGGGATTCGATGCCATGACAATGTTTCTCATACGCTTTGTATCCTTACAGCGCCGCGTGCGCCTGACGCACCAGTTCCTCCGGCTGGCAGCCGCAGTCCGGCCCCGCCGCCTGGCTCAAATGCGCCAAAAATTCAATGTTGCCCTCCGGCCCCTTGACCGGAGAATACGTCAGCGCCCGGACGGTAAACCCCAGGCCCCGGGCCAGCGCCAAAAAGTCCTCCAGGACCTCCACGTGGACCGCCGGGTCCCGCACGACGCCCTTTTTGCCGACCTTCTCCCGCCCCGCCTCAAACTGGGGCTTGATGAGGCACAGCACCTGCCCCTCCGGCTTGAGGAGCTTCTGCACCGCCGGCAGGACGATATGCAGGGAGATAAACGAGACGTCGATGACCGAAAGGTCCAGCGCCTCGCCCAGGTCCTCCGGCGTGACATAGCGGATATTCGTCCGCTCCATGCAGACGACCCTGGGGTCCTCCCGGATTTTCCAGGCCAGCTGCCCATAGCCCACGTCGATGGCGAAGACCTTCTTCGCCCCGTGCTGGAGCAGGCAGTCGGTAAAGCCGCCGGTGGACGCGCCGGAGTCGCTGCAGGTGTAGCCCGTCGGGTCAATGCAAAACTCCCGCAGCGCCTTTGCAAGCTTCAGCCCGCCCCGGCTGACGTAGGGGCACTGGCTGCCGTGGATGGTGATCTCCGCCTCCGGCGCCACGGCAAGGCCCGCCTTATCGGCCTTCTGCCCCGCGACATAGACATTGCCGCTCATAATGATCGCCTGCGCCCTGGCCCGGGTCTCCGCCAGGCCCCGCTGCACCAGCAGGATATCCAGCCGTTCTTTATTCTTCGCCATGCAGCGCCTCCTCGACCTTTGTTGCAATGCCCGTCGCGTCAATGCCGCAGCGCTGCCTAAGCGCGGGAACCGTCCCATGCTGAATAAACCGGTCGCCCAAGTTCACCCGCAGCACCCGGCAGGGGAATTCTTCCTCCGCCAGCGCCGCCGCGATAGCCTGGCCGACGCACCCAGCGTCAATGGCCTCCTCGGCAACAAGCACCAGCCCCGTCTCCCGGGCTGACGCTAAGACCTTTTCTAAATCCAGCGGCGCGATGGCGTTCAGCTTCAAGACGGCCGCGCGAATGCCACGCGCCTCCAGCAGCTGCGCCGCCTGCAGGGCCTCGTTGATCATTGTCCCGTAGGCGATGATCGTCACGTCCCGCCCCGGCCGCAGGACCGGGTCCAGGCACACGCCGGTATACGCGCCGTCGCCTCCCCGGGGGTAGCGCACGGCCACCGGCCCGTCCATCTGACAGATGGCCTGGCTCAGCATCCGCTCCAGCTCCCGCCCGTTGGCGGGGCACAGGACCGTCATCCCAGGGATCGTCCGCAGATACGCCGCGTCGAAAATGCCCTGGTGCGTCTCCCCGTCCGGGCCGACCAGCCCCGCCCGGTCGACAGCGAAGACGACGTGCAGATGCTGCATCGCCACATCCTGCAGCAGCATATCATACGCCCGCTGCAAAAACGTCGAATACACCGCCACGACGGGGATCATCCCCTGCTTGGCAAGGCCCCCCGCCAGGCAGACGGCGTGCCCCTCGGCAATGCCGACATCAAAATACCGCTTCGGAAACTGCTTGGCAAAGCCCTCCAGCCCCGTGCCATAGCACATGGCCGCCGTGATGGCGCAAAGCCGCGGCTCAGACTGGGCCAGACTGCAGAGCGTCTTGCCAAACACATCCGAGAACACCGGTCCGCCGCCATCCGTGCTGGGCACACCGGTAACCGGATCAAACTGCCCGATGCCGTGGAACAGGGCCGGATTCTCCTCCGCCGGGGCATAGCCCTTGCCCTTTTTTGTCAGGACATGCAGCAGCACCGGCCCTTGCATCTCCTTGGCCCGCCGCAGCATATAGATCAGCCGCGTGATATCATGCCCGTCCACCGGGCCCATATACTGAAACCCCATCTCCTCGAAGATCGTCACGCCGACCAGGCGGCGCTTGAGCCGGTCCTTGAGCCGATGGGTCACGTTGTAAAGATGCTGCCCCCCGGGCAGAGCCTTCGTCAGGCGGCGGTAATTCCGCTTAAGCTTGAAATAGCCCGGCCTGCAGCGAATCAGCTTCAAATGCCCCGCAATGCCGCCGACATTTTTCGCAATGGACATCTCATTGTCATTCAAAATGACGATCAGCGGCTCCTTGCTGGCCCCGGCGTCGTTCATCCCCTCGTAAAAGAGGCCGCCGGTCATCGCGCCGTCGCCCAGCAGGGCGATGACATTGTAATTTTCCCCCTGCAGCGTCCTCGCCCGGGCCATGCCCAGGGCGACGGAGACGGCGTTGGACGCGTGCCCCGCCACGAAGGCGTCCGTCTCGCTCTCGTCGGGCTTCGGGAAGCCGGAGATGCCGTCCAGCGTCCGCAAGCCGGCCATGGCGTCCCGCCGCCCCGTCAAAATTTTATGGACATAGGACTGATGCCCCACGTCGAAAACGAGCCGGTCGCGCCGGGTGTCAAATTCCTTTTCAATGGCCACCTGCAGCTCCACGATGCCCAGATTGGACGCCAGATGCCCGCCGGTCTTGGCCACATGCTGCACCAGCCACTGCCGGATCTCCTGACAGAGCTGCGCCTCCTGCTCCCATGGGACGGCCAGCAGGTCCTCCCGGGAATTGATATGCTCTAGTATCTGCATGATGATATTCCTATATTTCTATCGTCAGCCGCGCTATGCGGCGTTTATTTCTTTTTCCGGGAAAACAGCCCCAGCACCCGCGCCGTCAGAAAGACGATGTTCGTGCTGCACCGCATGGCGATGGACTTCCCCGCCGCCTTGCCGCCGACCGTCATCCCCGCCACAAGGCCGGACATCGCCAGCTGCACCAGATTTCCCTGCCCCGTCTGGGCGATCTGCGCAATGATCTGCCCCGCGATAACAGCCGAAGCCGCACCGGAAATAATGCCGCAGATATCCCCAACGACATCATTGCAGAACGAGGCGACCTTATCGGCATTGCGCAGCAGCCAGATGGCCTTGCCCGCGCCGGGGACCTTCTTCGCCGCCATGGCGTGAAACGGCTTTTCATCTGCCGCTGTCACCGCCACGCCGACCATATCAAACAAAATGCCCAGCGCGACGATAAAAAAC
>CAUBQU010000072.1 GCA_958438185.1 uncultured Oscillospiraceae bacterium | reverse complement strand
ACTACACATTAAGAAGAGGTGATCCAACTATGGCACGTCTGTTCTTTGGCGGGATCCATCCGGATGACCGGAAGGCGCTTTCCCGTGAGAAAGCGATCACACCCTTTCCCGCACCGAAACAGGTGACCATTCCGCTGTCGCAGCACATCGGCGCGCCCTGCAAACCGCTGGTGCAGGTCGGCGACCAGGTGACAGTGGGGCAGAAGCTGGGCGATAATACCGGCCTTTGCGTGCCGGTACATGCGCCGGTTTCCGGAAAAGTGAAAAAGATCGCGGCCCTGCCGCACACGAACGGCAGCAATATGCTCGCTATCGTCATTGAAAACGACGGGCAGAACACCCTCTGTCCGACGCTGCACAGCTATGAGTCCATCGATGGGCTGACGCCGGAGCAGCTGATGGAGATCATCCGCGAAGCGGGGATCGTCGGCATGGGCGGCGCAACGTTCCCGACCCATGTCAAGCTCTCCTCCGGCATCGGCAAGGTGGATACCATCATTGTCAATGCCGCCGAGTGCGAGCCGTACATCACCGCCGACGACCGGCTCATGCGGGAGCAGCCGGAGCGGCTGCTGCGGGGCCTGCGGGTCCTGATGAAGGTCATGGGCCTGGCAGAGGCCCACATTGGTATTGAAGAAAATAAGCCCGAGGCCATCGCGGCGCTGCGCAAGGCGCTGGGCGACGCGAAGGATATCACGGTACACCCGTTGCACACCCGCTACCCCCAGGGCGCGGAAAAGCAGCTGATTCAGGCAATCACAGGCCGCCAGGTGCCCCCCGGCGGGCTGCCGGCGGCAGTTGGCTGCGCAGTATTCAACGCCGCGACCTGTGCCGCGGTGTGCGACGCCGTCTATGACGGGATGCCGCTGATCCGCCGGATCGTGACGGTCACCGGCAAGGGCGTGGCCAGCCCGGCGAATTTTGAGGTCTGCATCGGCACGTCGTTTGCAGAGCTGCTGGAGGCCTGCGGCGTCCGGGAGGATGCGTATAAGGTCCTGTCCGGCGGCCCGATGATGGGCGTGGCCCAGTTTGATATGGCCGTGCCGGTCATCAAGGGGACGAACGCCATCGTCGTCTTCTCCCAGGAGGACAACTGCGAGAAGGCCAACCCCCATTGCATCCGCTGCGGCAAGTGCGTCGGCGTCTGCCCGATGCACCTGATGCCGCTGTACCTGCACCGGTACGAGGAGGCGGACGATCTGGAGGGCCTGGAGCGGATGCACCTGCTGGATTGCATCGAATGCGGCTCCTGCGCGTATACGTGCCCGGCCAAGATCCATCTCGTCCAGAGCTTCCGCGCCGGCAAGCAAAAGCTGCGGGACGCCAAGGCGAAAGCCGCAAATTCCTGAGGAGGTGAAGGTATGCTGGAACTGAAAAATCTCTCTGTCTCCTCCTCGCCCCATATCCGGGCCAGCCAATCCACGGCCAGCATCATGCGGGATGTGTGCATTGCGCTGCTGCCTGCGCTGGTCGCGTCGGTCTATTTCTTCGGCTTCCGGGCGCTGACGGTCGTGCTGGTGTCCGTGGCGGCGTGCGTGTTCTTTGAGTGGGGCTATCGCAAGATCATGAAGCTGGACTGCACCATCGGCGACGGCTCCGCCGTCGTGACTGGCATCCTGCTCGCCTTTGTCTGCCCGGTGACAATGCCCTATTGGGCCATCATCGTGGGCGACTTTATCGCGATCATCGTGACAAAGCAGCTCTTCGGCGGCATCGGTAAAAACTTTATGAACCCGGCCCTGGTGGGCAGAGCTTTCCTCTTCTCCTGGGCCGTGCTGATGACGACATGGGTCAAGTCCGGCACGCATGTTGCTGTATTCTCGAATTTCACCGACGTCTCCGTCCTCGACGGCATGACGGCGGCGACGCCGCTGGCGGCCATGAAAACAGGCGCACTGCCAGAGACGACAGTGATGAATTCCTTTGTCGGCAACATCGGCGGCTGTATCGGCGAGACGTCGGCCCTGCTGCTTTTGCTGGGCGGCGCGTATCTCGTCGTGCGGCGGGTCATTATGCCGCGCATCCCCCTGTGCTTTATCGCGACGGTCGCGGTGCTGACCTTCCTCTTCCCCCAGGGCAACGACCGCCTTACCTGGATGGCTTACCAGGTGTTCTCCGGCGGCCTGATGCTGGGCGCGATCTTTATGGCGACGGATTATGTCACGTCACCGGTGACACGCTGGGGCCAGGTCATCTTTGGCATCGGCTGCGGCGCGCTGACGGTGCTCATCCGCTACTTCGGCTCATACCCGGAGGGCGTGTCCTACGCGATCCTCATCATGAACGCATGTGTCGGTCTGCTGGATAAGGTCGGCCTGCCCCGGCGCTTCGGCGTGGAGAAGAAAGGCGGTGCGGCATGAAACAGGGAAACGGACGTTATATTCTGCGGCTGACCATCGTCCTGCTGCTTATCACCGTGATTACCGCGGCGCTGCTGGGCCTGGTCAACCAGGTCACGGCAGATAAGATCGCCGAGATCAAGGCGCAGAAAACGGCGGACGCCATGGCCCAGGTGCTTGCGGCGGACGCATACACAGAAATTACAGACTATCGCGACGAGACCGGCCTCATTGATACAATGTACCAGGCCGGGGATGCGGGCTATGTCCTGCAGGCGACCTGCTCCGGATCCCAGGGGATGATCACCCTGATGGTCGGCGTCGGGACGGATGGAAATGTCACCGGCATCTCCATCATCGACCAGAGCGAGACGCCGGGCCTGGGCGCGGTCTACGCCCAGAATAGCGAAAAGGGCACCCGCTTCCGCGATAGCTTCCAGGGCAAGGGTCAGGATCTGACGACCGCCGATGTCGATTACATCAGCGGCGCGACGGTCTCTGCCAATGCCATCTGCACCGCCGTCAACGCGGCGACGGCCTGTGTGGCCGCCTATCAGGGATAAGGAGGGGCGTTTATGAATTTCAAACAACAATTAAAAGACGGCCTCCTGCGCAAGAACCCGGTGCTGGCGCAGCTGCTGGGCATGTGCTCGACGATGGCCATCACGACGACGCTGTTCAACGGCATCGGCATGGGTGTCTCCGTCACGATCATTCTCATCTGCTCGAATATCGCCATTTCCGCGCTGCGGAAGGTGATCCCCAATAAGATCCGTATCGCGTCGTATATCGTCGTGATCGCCGGATTTGTCACGATGGTCGACCTGCTGCTGCAGGCGTATCTGCCGAGCTTGTCCGAATCGCTGGGCGTGTTTATCCCCCTGATCGTCGTCAACTGCATCATCCTCGGCCGGGCGGAGGCATTTGCCTCGAAGCACGGCGTGCTGGAATCCGCGGCCGACGGCCTGTGCCAGGGCATCGGTTACACGGCGGCGCTGGTCATCATGTGCATCATCCGGGAATTCCTGGGCAGCGGTACGTTTGGCGCGGGCGTGATCTCGACCGACGGCGTGCGCATCCTGCCGGAGGCATACCCGGCACTGATGATGATCCTGCCGGTGGGCGGCTTCCTGACCCTGGCGTGCCTGATCGCCTTTAGCCAGTGGCTGACAAAGAAGCTGGAAGCTAGAGAAGCGAAGAAGGAGGTGCAGGCATGAGCTTGGTAACATCCCTGCTGTCGATCTCCGTCGGTGCGATCTTGGTGGAGAACTTTATTTTCTCCCAGTTTTTGGGCATCTGCCCCTTTATGGGCGTCTCGAAAAAGATGGATACGGCCCTGGGCATGGGCGTGGCGGTCACCTTCGTCATGGCCATCGCCTCAGCGGTGACCTGGGTCGTCAATGCGTATTTCCTGGACCCGGCAACGAGCGTCCTGGGCGTCGATCTGCAGTTTATGCAGACGGTGGTGTTCATTCTCGTCATCGCTGCGCTGGTGCAGCTGGTCGAAATGTTCCTGCAGAAGATGGTACCGGCCCTGTACCAGGCGCTGGGCATCTATCTGCCGCTGATCACGACCAACTGCGCCGTGCTGGGCGTGGCGCTGCTGAATATCCAGCGGGCGTATAACTTCATTGAATCTGTGGTCTATGGCCTGACCGGCGGCCTGGGCTTTTTGGTCGCCATCGTGCTCTTCGCTTCCGTCCGGGAGCGGACGGCGGACGCCAAATGCCCTGAGAGCTTTTCAGGGTTCCCCATCGCGCTGATCTCTGCCGGGTTACTGGCGCTGGCGTTTATGGGCTTCTCAGGTATGAAGATTTTCTGAGGAGGTAGGGCAAAATGAGTTTAGTTTATGCAATTGCGGTCCTGGGCGTGCTGGGCGCTGTGTTCGGCCTGGTGCTGGCGGTGGCGTCCAAGGTGTTTGCCGTCGAGACCGATGAGCGGCTGGAGCCGATGATCGAGGCGCTGCCCGGCGCCAACTGCGGCGGCTGCGGCTATTCCGGCTGCGCGGCTTATGCGCAGGCCGTCCTGGAGGGCAAGGCAAAGATCGGCCTGTGCGCCTCCGGCGGCGACGCTTCCGCCCAGGCGATGGCCAAGATCATGGGCGTGGAGGCGGCAAAGGTCGAGCGCCGCGTGGCGATGGTCATGTGCCGCGGCATCGACGCAAAGCAGAAGGCCCATTATGACGGCATTCAGGACTGCGTCGCGGCGGCAAAGGTCGCCGGGAAAGGTCCCATGACCTGCGAATTCGGCTGCCTGGGCTTCGGCACTTGTTTGAAGGCATGCAAATACGGCGCGCTGTCGCTGAAAAACGGCCATGCATTTATTGACGCGGATCGCTGTGTCGGCTGCATGAGCTGTGTGGCGGTCTGTCCCCGGCACGTGATCACGCCGGTGCCGTATGCGGCGGATATCGTCGTCGCCTGCAACAGTCATGCCAAGGGCGTGGCCGTGACAAAGGGCTGCAGCGTCGGTTGCTTGGGCTGCGGCAAGTGTGAGAAGATCTGCCCCAACGATGCGATCCATGTCGTCGATAACCTGGCGCAGATCGACTATTCGAAGTGCGTCTCCTGCGGCCTGTGCGCGGAGCACTGCCCGCGGCATCTGATCTCGGACGCCAACCTGCGGCAGGATATGGACCTGGCAGAGGCCAGAGCAAGATAACAGAAGCAAAATCCCCGGCGCTTGCTGCACGGCAGGCGTCGGGATTTACATTTTTATGCGAAAAAGGACGGATATCCTGCGATTTTCTCTAGCAATAGCACCGAAAATGGAAAAAACAGTTGACATTAGCTAATATTGTGCTAGAATTCTATCAGATGTGGTCTAATGCAAGATGAGCACAAATAGACCTACTCTGATATTTTATTCTGATGGAGGAGAAGAAATGAAAAAGTTTTTGGCAATGCTTCTGGTCCTGACGCTGACGCTGGCTCTGCTGGCAGGCTGCGGCGCACCGGCGGCAGACAAGGGCAGCGAAGGTTCTGAGCCGGTCGAACCGGCGCAGACGGACGCAACGGATAATCAGGACAGCGCAGAGCCTGTCACCCTGAAGGTCGGTCTCATGGGCACCTCGACGAAGCCCGTCGGCGTCCTCGTGGCGGACAAGCTGGGCTACTTCGCCGAAGAAGGCGTTGACGTTCAGTTTGAAAAGGTCTCCAGCATGAACGACGCTTATCTGGCGGTCTCCACTGGCGATCTGGACGTTTACCTGTTCAGCAGCACGGCTGCTGCGACGTTCATCAGCCAGGGCACGACGACCCTGCGCGTCTTCGGCGGCACCGCTGCAGAAGGCTCTGAGATCATGGCCCCCGCAGGCAGCACCCTTTCCCTGAAATCCGCGCAGGACTTTGTCGGCCTGAAGGTCGGCTGCTTCATGGCAGAGACGGGCCAGATGGTCCTGAAGAACTACCTCAAAGAGCAGGGCCTGACCATCGGCCAGATCGGCGAGGATGTTGACGTTCAGTTTGGTTACTACAGCGATACCAACGGCGGTATCGAAGCTTGCAAGAACGGCGAATATGACATCGTCCTGACGAACTCTTCCCTGGGCTACTATGCCGAGAAGATGGGTGTCGACGTTGTCGCCCGGGTCTCCGACTTTGTGCCGGTTTATCCCTGCTGCCGCCAGACCTGCAACGAGACGACCTACAACGAAAACTTTGATGCCCTGGTGAAATTCGAAATGGCTGCCCTGCGCGGCTACGAATACAGCCAGCAGCACGAGGAAGAGACGCTGGACATCCTGGTCGACTATTCCGGCGAGGACCGCGACTTCCTGCAGGCCCAGATCTACGGCACTGACTCCTACACCCCGGCCATGCGCCTGAGCCTGGATCCGGACAAGGACGCTTGCATCGACTTCTACAACGCCATGATGAACCTCGGCGAGATTGAGGACACGGTGGAGGTCGACTGGAGCGATTATGTCGTCAGTGACGTCTACGGCACTGCCCTCAAGAACCTGATGGAGCGTGAGCCGGATAACACCTTCTGGACTGATCTGGAAACCTACTTCGAAGCGCACAATAGCTAAGCGCTGCGGCTATGGCAAAGCTTTCGTTATCTCACGTGCGCTTTTGCTATGGCCAACAGGGCCAGTGCTTCCGGGCGCTGGACGATCTGAATATTACGATTGAGGAAGGCGAGTTTATCTGCATCCTGGGCCATTCCGGCTGCGGCAAAACGACCCTCCTACGGCTGCTCTCCGGCCTGCAGGACCCGACCGAGGGGACCGTCCTTTTGGACGGCCATCCGATGGCCGGTCCGGGGCCGGATCGAGCAGTCGTCTTTCAGAATTACGCCCTGTTTCCATGGATGAGCGCAAAGAAAAACGTGCAGTTTGGCATCCGGCAGGCGCGGCGGGCGATGCCCAAGGCGGAGGCCGCTGCCCTGGCGATGGCGTATCTGACCAAGGTCGAGATGGCAGATGCGGCGGATAAATACCCCTACCAGCTCTCCGGCGGGATGCGGCAGCGGGTGGCCATCGCCCGGGCGCTGGCCATGGACGCGGATATCCTGCTGCTGGACGAGCCCTTCGGCGCGCTGGACGCCAAG
>CAUBQU010000071.1 GCA_958438185.1 uncultured Oscillospiraceae bacterium | reverse complement strand
GGCTTTTGCTGTACGGCACAAAATGCGTTTTACCTAAATTTTTTCTGTTTGCCCCCGAAAATACGCCAGTGACAGCAGCGCCACCGGGCAAAAATAGGCGCACCAGAATTCCAGCACCGCGATGCCGATCCACGCAGGGCTGTCTGCCTGGAAAAGGCCCAACATCGGCAGCAGGAGGCAGCTGACAAAGAATACGCCGTGCCCCAGCAGCAATCCCCGCAGCCATCGCGCGCATCTGCTGCCCGGGCAGATCGTCAGGCCCGCAAAGAAGGTGGCAAGTGCCATCAGCGCATAGCCCAGCAGGTCAAAGTTGAAAAGAAGCCCCATCTGCTGAAAATCCAGCAGCACCCGCGCCTGCTCCGTCAGGCCGCCGAAGCGCACCGTCGTAAGCTGCGTGAAATAGACCAGCAGGATGATCGCCGCATAAGCGGCGGCAAACGCCGCGGCAGCATAGCCCGCCGCCTTCCGCTCCGGCGGCGCAAGCTGCAAAAAGCAGCACATCATAAGGACAAAGCTCAGGGCAATGAATATGGAGCAAAAATAGCTTCCAAAGTCAAAGCCAAGCAGCATCGACGCTGCAAAGCCCAAAACCGCCAGCAAATTGACCCCAGCCGCAAACATCCCAATTTTCCGATTCATTTTCTTCCACCCTCTCTCTGTATCATGCCCGCTCGTATTTCTCAAGCCGGGCAAACAGATACATAGCGGAAGCCGCCGTCGTAGAAGGTGACAGTGTAGGCCTTTTTGCCAAGCCCGGCGATGTCGGCGGTAAAGACGGCGGTGTTGCCGTCGTAGGTGCTGTCAAGCAGGGTCACATCGATCTTGCCGCCGAAGCCGCTGGCCATGGGCGTGACGACCGCGTCCTGGGCGGCGTCGTACAGCTGGCACTGGGTGATGTCAAACGCATAGCCCTGCAGGTAGCGGTCCAGCGTCTGGCAGATCGTCTCGGCGGAAAAAACATAGGCGTTCGCAGCGTCCTGCTTGCATGCCTCCAGCTCCTCCGGCGCGGCCCACGCCAAAAACAGCAGATACAGCTGCTGCGATGTCAGGTCCCGCGGGCTTTCAAACACAAAGCCCGTCTCGCTCAGGACAAGCTCCGGCAGCCCGATGACCGTCTGGCACACAAAATCATCCGTGATCGTGGCCGGGTCCAGGGCCCAGGCCGCAGGCTCCTGCGTCTGCGCCGCGGGCGTCGGCGCTGCCTGGGAGCCGGGATCGTTTGCCGCCCCGGTGCAGGCTGTTAAGGTAAAAAGCAGCAATGCTGCCAGCAGGGCAGCCAGGCGGCCTCGTGCAGCAAGCGCCCAGCGTTTGCCGTGCGGGTTTTTGATTTTTCTATTCTTCATAGCATAGCACTCCTTTTTGGATCGATCCCATAGACAAAAAGACGCAGCGCAGGATCTTGGTTACGATCCGCACTGCGTCTTAGCGTCTGGCTTTTTCAATGGGTGGCGACTTTCGTTGCTCTCATTATAGTGATCCGCCCGGCGCTTGTCAAGGAAAACCAGCGCTACGGCGTTGGCACATCGTAGGTCACATCGTATTCCAGCCACAGGACATGGATCGAGGTCCGCGCACCGCCACCGGAGAGGAACGAGTGGATCTGGCACAGGGACCAGCGCTTCGTGGCCGGGTCCTGCTGCCGGAGCATCATGCTATGGGTCTCCTGCGACTGGGTGTAGACGATCTCATCGAGCACGGTGCGGCTGGAAACCGTCGCATTGTTCAGCGTCTGCGTTTCGATCGTGCTGGCATTGTAGATGGACGTCCGCCGCATGTCGACGGGGACCGGTACGGCCGCATCCTTCGGCGCGATGGCGATGCGCAGCGCCGTGGCGGAGGTGCTCTGATAGGTCAGGACGAGGTCCTTCAAGGGGATGGTCAGCGTACTGCCGACGGTTGCCAGGTCGGCGTGGTATTTCAGCAGCGGCGCGATCAGATTCGGCGTCGTCAGTGCCTGACCGCTGGTTGCAAAGTGCAGCTTGTAGCTGCGCGGCGTATCCTCTGCGACGGTGATGACCGGCGTCTCGCCCGCCTCACCCTGGGGGCCGACCGGCCCCGGGCAGCCCTGCTCTCCCTTAGGGCCCCGGGGACCCATCGGGCCCCGTTCCCCCCCCGCGCGCCCTGTTCACCCCGGGGGCCCTCCGGCCCCATCGGACCGGTCGGGCCCTGGATCGTCGCATACGTCCCGCAGGCGTCGGACTGGGCGCATCCGTTTCCCCGGCAGGTCCCGTTGTAGTAATTCATAGCAGCTCCCCCTATCCGCAATCAGATTCACTGCTTCATCGTATGCCGCCAAAGCGCGGATGTGCAGCGCGCCAGAATACGCCTCCTTCCGACCATTTTTCCGGGGTGCTTGACAAACCAGCGTCCCGGCGCTATAATTCATAACGTAGTTATGAAACATCGTTATTGATTGAATCAGAAGGAGGGGCACGGCATGGCAAAGCAGATCGAAGGCGTCTCGGAGCGGATCCTGGCATGTGCCAAGGCAGAGTTTCTGGACAAGGGTTATACCGACGCCTCCCTGCGGGTCATCGCGGCGGCGGCAAAGACGAGCACCAACTCCATCTACGTCCGCTTTGGCGATAAAGAGGGCCTCTTCTCCGCCATTGTCGAGCCAGTGCTGACGGAGATGACGGAGCGCTTTGTCAAGATCCAAGAGTCGTTCCACCAGATGGACCGGGCAGCCCAGGCGGCCCATATGGCCGAATATGCCGACGGCGGCACCGCTGCGCTGGTGGACTACATGTATGACCATCTCGATGAATTTCGCCTGCTGCTGGATGCGTCCTACGGCACGCGGTTTCACCGCTTTATCGACGCGCTGGTGCGCATCGAGGTCGAATACACGTATAAATATATGGAGACCGTCGGCTATCCCACCCGCCTGGCGGGCAACGCGATGACGGAAAAACTGCTGCACATCGTCACGACCTCCCGCTTTGAGAGCATTTTCGAGGTCATCCGCCACGGGATGAGCCGGGCGGAGGCCGCCCAATACATCGACCTGCTGAGCCGCTATCACCGAACGGGGTTCTTCGCGATCTTCGGCCCGCAATAGCGCGGCGCAGCTTTTGCGCAGCCCAAGCTGCCGGAAACGGCGGCTTTTGCGCAGAGCATCAGTTAGCATATTCTAACCAAAAGGAGGAATTTATCATGGAAAAGCAAAGCCCAGTCCGGCGCATCTGGACGCTGGGCGAGGAGGAGCATGGCAAGCTCATTGGCGCGGTGGCGCTGGCGGTCTGCGGCGTTGTCTGCGGCATGGCGCCGTATTTTGCGGCGGCGCAGATCATCACCCAGCTGCTGGCGGGCGAGGCGGCGCTGACGGCCTATCTGCCCTGGCTGCTGCTGGCGCTGGCCGGGTATCTGCTACGCACGGCGCTTTATAACAGCGCGCTGGGGCTCTCCCACAGGGCGACATTTCAGATCCTCAAGACCATCCGGCAGCAGCTGCTGGCCAAGCTGCCCCGGCTGCCGCTGGGAACGGTCCTGGATACCTCCAGCGGCAAGCTCAAGCAGACCATCGTCGACCAAGTCGACAGCATGGAGACGACGCTGGCCCACCTCTTCCCGGAGATGACGGCCAATCTTGTCGCCCCGGTGCTGACGCTGGCGTATCTCTTCGCGCTGGATTGGCAGCTGGCGCTGCTGTCGCTGGCGGTCTTCCCCTTGGCCTTCTTCTTTATGATGACGGTCATGGGCGGCTACGCCAGGGATTATGAAGGCGCAGTGCAGGCGACAAACGAGATGAGCGGCGCAGTGATCGAGTACATCCACGGCATCGAGGTCATCAAAGCCTTTAACCAGGGCAAGAAGTCCTACGCCCGGCTGACCGACAAGGTCAAGGCCAATGCCCAGTACTATTACGACTGGATGCGCCGCAGCCAGTTTGGCATGTCCATGGCCTACGCCCTCTTCCCGGCCCAGATGCTGACAGTGCTGCCCTTCGGCTGGCTGTTCTACACCCACGGGAGCTTGACGGCGGCGACGTTCCTCACCGTGATCATCCTGGCCCTCGGCATGTCAGCCCCGATCGTTGCGGCGTTCAATTTCGTCGATACGCTGGCCCAGGTCGGCACGACGGTCGGTCAGGTGAACGAGATCCTGCAGACCGAGGAGCAGCAGCACGCCGCCGTGCCTGTGACGTTCCAAACTCACGATATCACCCTGCAAAACGTCCATTTTGGCTACCACGCAAACCAGGAGATCCTGCACGGCGTCAGCCTGACGATCCCGCAAAACAGCATGACAGCGCTGGTCGGCCCCTCTGGCTCCGGCAAATCGACGCTGGCCAAGCTCATCGCGGGCTTCTGGGATGTCAAGGACGGCGCCATCACCCTGGGCGGGCACGATGTGCGAGACATTCCCCTGCCCCAGCTCTACGACCAGGTGGCCTTCGTCTCCCAGGACAATTACCTCTTTGACGATACCGTCCGGGAGAATATCCGCATGGGCCGCCGGGATGCGACAGACGCCGAGGTCGAAGCGGCGGCCCACGCCGCCGGGTGCGACAGCTTCATCCGCAAGCTGGCCCACGGCTATGATACCATCGTCGGCGGCGGTGGCGCGCATCTGTCCGGCGGCGAGCGGCAGCGGGTCGCCATCGCCCGGGCGATGCTCAAAAACGCGCCCATCATCGTCCTCGACGAGGCGACGGCGTATATCGACCCGGAGAACGAAGCTGTGATCCAGCGGGCTGTGGCCCGGCTGGTCGCGGATAAGACGGTGATCGTCATCGCCCACCGGCTCTCTACCATCACCGGGGCGGACCAGATCGCCGTCGTCCGGGACGGCATGATCGAAGCGCGGGGCAGCCACGCGGCGCTGCTGCAGAGCTGCCCGCTGTATCGGGATATGTGGCAGGCGCATCTGGGTGCAAAGGACGGTGAAACAGCATGATCGAAGCATTCAAAAAAACCTGGCAGTTCGCAGGTGCAGAACGGAAGAATATCAACAGATCGGTCGCGGTCAGCTTTTTAAACGCGGTCTTGCAGATGTTCCAGGTCGGCGCGATCTATTTCGTCGTCCTGGCGCTGACAGACGGCAGTCGGGGCGGCGGCACAGCGTGGCTGGCGCTGGGGCTGGTCCTGGTCAGCGTCTTCGGCGGCGCGCTGGCCGCCAGCCGCGCGAAAATGTACCAGACCCACGCGGGCTATTTCATGGCGGCAGACCGCCGCATCGCCATCGCCGACCGGATGAAGCGGGCCCCCATGGGCTTCTTCAGCCGCAATAGCCTGGGGCAGATCTCCGGCGTCTGCACGACAGTCGTCGGCTCGATCGAGACGATGGTCCCCATCGTCCTGGTGAATATTCTGAGCGGCCTGATCACAACGGCGGTGTTCACCCTCGTGATCCTGGTCTTTGACTGGCGCATCGGGCTCATCGCCCTGGCGGGCATCGGCGTGTATCTCGCCGTCGTCTCCGCCATGGAGAAAAAGTCCGCCGCCATCGCGGACGACACGCAAAAATCCCAGACGGCGCTGACAGAAGCCGTGCTGGAAGCGATCCAGGGTATGGGCGTCATCAAATCCTTCAACCTCACCGGCAAGGGCGATGCGCATCTGCAGGACACGCTGGAGTATCACCGCAAGAGCAACCTCGCCGTCGAACGGGTCATGACGCCCTACACGGCGGCGCAGGAGGCCGTGCTGCAGCTTGCCAGCGTCGGCATGCTGCTGGCTGCCGTCGCGCTCTGGGCGGTGGGCCGGATCGCCCTGCCCCACGCGCTTGCCTGCATCGTCGTCTCCTTCCTGGTCTTCAGCCAGGTCAAGCTGTTCGGCATGGGCGTTTCCATGCTGCATCTGGCCGCGGCGGCCATTGACCGCACCGTCCAGACCGAGCAGATGCCCCAGATGGACCTGGGCGGCAAGGCCGTCACCCCGGCCGATCACACCATCTCCTTTGACCATGTGGACTTCTCCTATGACGACACGCCGATCCTGCAGGATATCAGCGTAACGCTGCCGGATCAGACAACGACCGCCATCGTCGGCCCCTCCGGCTCCGGTAAGACGACGTTCTGCAATCTGATCGCCCGCTTCTGGGATGTCACCGGCGGCAGCGTGAAGATCGGCGGCATCGACGTCCGGGATTACACGCTGGAGGCGCTGATGCAGCAGATCAGTATGGTCTTCCAGGACGTCTATCTCTTCGCCGATACGATCGAGAACAACATCAAATTCGGCTGCCCGGCGGCGACACATGCCGAGGTCGTCGAAGCGGCGAGAAAGGCGTGCTGTGATGACTTTATTGCAGCCCTGCCGGACGGATACGATACCGTCATCGGCGAGGGCGGCGCGTCCCTCTCCGGCGGCGAAAAGCAGCGCATCTCCATCGCCCGGGCGATGCTCAAGGACGCACCCATCATCATTCTCGATGAGGCGACAGCCAATGTCGACCCGGAAAATGAGGACCGGCTGCAAAAGGCCATCGAAGCGCTGACCCGGAACAAGACCATTCTGATGATCGCCCACCGGCTGAAAACCGTCCGCCGGGCCGACCAGATCCTCGTCCTGGCCGACGGAAAGATCGTCCAGCAGGGCAAGCACGAGACTCTCGCGGCCCAGCCCGGTCTCTATGCCGACTTTGTCGGCGGCAAGCAGGACGCCGCCAGCTGGAAGCTGTAGACGTTTCCCCTCTATAACACAAGCAACGCGGCGTGACCATTCCCGGTCACGCCGCGCAAGCGTGTCAAAAAAGTATTTTTGACACGCTTCAAACGAGACCCGCTTCGCTGGGCTCTCGTTTGAGGGGGATTACAGCTCGCTGCAGCGCACTCGCAGCACGCCATTGGCGCGCTGTTCGCACGTTTGCGAGCTGAGAAGTATTTTTCCCGACGTACACGCCGCCGGGAAAAATGATTTTGACTCTATTTGCGCCGTGCGCGGCGCAAACTCTGCGAGGCTTTT